>JAYKJC010000091.1:0-3474 GCA_035285885.1 Leptolyngbyaceae cyanobacterium
AGATGACCGATTGGAAAGATGAAGTGCGTGCCAAGATCAATGAGATTTACGAAGAGTATTCTCAGAAACTTGGCGATAGAGAATCGGTAGCGTACCATATTGGTGATATTGGTGATGAGTACATCGAGTGCATCGAACTTGCTGACGTTCTTTTTGGAGAATATGAGGATGACGAAGACGACGACTTGGAGGTAGCGGCATGAAGTGGCTATTCCTTCTTGTGTGCTTGGCCGGTTCTGGTTGTCTGGTTCAATACGTTCATAGTAATGAGTGGAAGATCAACAAAATCACCTATGGTAATGTGATGACACCAGTTCCCAAGGATCGTATCCGACCTGATTTCAGGGGATGGTATTTAGACGATAGCGGCGTTATCTACTACCATTTCGATGGTGCAGACAAGTTGACTGTCGTTGATACATTTGGCCGAAATATCTACGTTCAGACATATAATGCCAATGATAAGGGCATTGCGTGGAAAAACCCTGATTCCGGCGGATGGGATTGGTCAGGATTCTATACTCGAAAGGATGGATACCTTGAGTTGTCACTGTTCAATCGCAACGATTCCATCGAGGTTCTGAAGTTATATAGAATGGATTGATTTTTACGCTCACCTATGATAGAATGACTTGCATTATTCTATCATAGGTGAGTTATGGCAAGATCAAGAAAGCCAAGTCGTCCCACATATTACCTTCCTGGGACGGATGAAAAGATAAGGGTAATGACTGATAGGGCTTCGCGTCGGGAAGAACTATTTCATCCCGACGATGGAAAACCCCTTGACTGGACTACTGCTCTGGATAGACTTGGTAAATATCTGGAGTGGGAAAAGCGACAACATTCACGGAGAAAAGACAGTGAGTGATGAGTACCTGAAGTTCTTAGACTCAAAAACTCAATACAGTGGGGATCATGGATTTGATCCAATTTGGGTTCCTGACAAACTGTTTCCTTTTCAAAAATACCTTCTTGAGTATTCACTTAGGAAAGGTAGGTCTGCCATATTTGCCGACTGCGGATTAGGCAAGACGGGGATTCAGTTGGCATGGGCTGAGAATGTCGCCCAAAAAACTGGGAAGCCAGTTTTAGTATTAACTCCGATTGCCGTGGGTCATCAGACTGTAAAGGAGGGGGAAAAATTTGGTGTGGAATGCAAAAGGTCTTTGGATGGTAAGGTCCATAGGATTACCATTGCAAACTATGAGCGTCTCCACTATTTTTCTCCGAATGATTTTGGCGGTGTTGTTTGCGATGAATCTAGTATCCTAAAGAACTTCCGTGGCAAAACAAGTAATCAAATTGTTGATTTTATGCGTCATACCCCATATCGACTACTTTGTACGGCAACCGCCTCTCCAAATGATTACATGGAGTTAGGCACAAGTTCTGAAGCTTTGGGGGAACTGGGTTATCAAGATATGGTTAGTACTTTTTTTCGACAAGTTAAGAATACTGATGGAACAGCTTGGGGCAGACAAAAATACACTTTCCGAGCACATGCTATTAATGACTTCTGGCGATGGGTTTGTTCGTGGTCAAGGGCGGTAAGAAAGCCTTCTGACATTGGATTTGATGATTCTGGTTTTATACTTCCAGATTTGGAGACGTTTGAGCATGTAGCAAAATCTTCAGTTTTGCGTCCCGGTCAATTATTTGAGATGCCAGCACAGAATATTCAAGAGCAATCAGAAGAGAGGAGGAGAACTCTTAAGGACAGATGCCATATGGTTGCCGATTTGGTTGATCACGATGATCCGGTGGTTATATGGTGTCACCTTAATCCAGAGGGTGACTACTTGCAGAAGATTATTCCCGGATCGGTTCAGGTTTCGGGGTCGGATTCTGAGGAGAAAAAGGAAAAGGCTTTTATGGCTTTTTGCGACGGAAGTATTAAACGATTGATTACCAAGCCTAGCATTGCGGGATTCGGTCAAAACTGGCAGCACTGCGGACATCAGACTTTTTTTCCATCGCACTCTTTTGAGGAATATTATCAAGCGGTTCGTCGGTGTCTTAGATTTGGCAGAAAAGGAAAAGTTCGTGTTGACATAATCTCTAGTGAGGGTGAATATGGTGTTTTAGAGAATCTTAACAGGAAAGCAAAAAACGCATCTGCAATGTTTGATTCTCTCATAGAAAACATGAACAATGCGATGCGTATTGATCGTGCCCACGAATACACCAAAAAGGAGGTATTACCGTCATGGCTGTTATCGACCAAGTGATTACTGATCGCTATGCGATTTACAATGCGGACTGCATTGAAGCAATGAAAGAGATTCCAGACGAATCAATTCATTGCTCGATTTACTCACCACCATTTTGTGGCTTGTACAAGTATTCTTCTTCCGAGAGGGATCTTTCCAACTGCCGGACTTACAAAGAGTTTTTTCAACATTATGAATACGTTGTTGAACAAATAACCCGTATTACTATGCCTGGCAGAATCTCCGCAGTCCATTGCATGGATGTTCCCAAGGATGGGGCTAACATTTGTGGATACGAAGACTTCCCTGGTGATATTATTAGACTCCATCAAAAGTTGGGATGGGAATATCTTCCAAGGATTTGCATTTGGAAGGAGCCATTGGAAGTACGCAATCGCACGATGGCGAAATCTCTGACTCACCAGCAGATCGTTGAAGATTCAACATTGACCAATGTTGCTGCAGCGGATTATCTTATCCCATTTCGCAAGAAGGGGGATAATCCTATCCCTGTAACTCATCCTAATGGATTGGAACGATACGCTGGAGAGCGTCAGATGCCCGCAGACCTTTTGAGATATAAGGATTGGAAGGGCAAGCAAATTGAAAATCGGTATTCCCATTGGATTTGGCGTCAGTATGCAAGTTGTTTTTGGGATGACATACGGTTAGATCGTGTGTTGCGTTACAAGGAAGCTCGTGATAAAGATGATGAGCGACATTGGCATCCGCTTCAACTTGATGTGATTGAACGATGCTGTGTTCTCTGGACTAATCCAGGAGAAGTTGTTTTGACCCCATTTATGGGTGTTGGAAGCGAAGTTTATGGTGCTATTATAAATGGACGTAAGGGTATGGGTATTGAGTTGAAGCCCTCGTACTTCCGACAAGCGGTCAAAAATCTTGAGTCTGATTTTTCTGATAAATACCTAGAAGAAGAATCTGCCGACAACCTTTTCTCTCACTTGGAGGGTGATGATGAGTAAGTTTTTCACGATTGACTCTGCGGTACTTGTTACGCTGCTGCGTGTGGCCAACCACGCAGTTCCTACTCGCGGAGTTAATCCGATTCTACAGTGTATTCATTTGGAAGTATCGAACGGCCAGTTGATTGCACATACAACTGATATGGAAGTCGCGTTCCGACAAAAGACTGACCAGATTGGCGACTGTCAGGACGGCATTGCTGTTGTTGATATTGCAAAGCTGATAGCAATTGCGAGTGCTAATAAGGGCGATATGGTTTTTTCTATGGGTAAAC
>JAYKJC010000092.1:0-12723 GCA_035285885.1 Leptolyngbyaceae cyanobacterium
GTCTAAATGCTCCAGGATAAACTCTGTATCTTCTCGGAGTCTGGTATCAGAAAAGATCAGCCACACCCGATCATTTCCCTTCAGTTGATTAATATTTTTCCGATAGGCAATCCGCTCTTCTCGTTCCGTAAAATTTCTCTGTAATGTGTCGTCTAAATCAGAACCAATTTGATAATCGTCTGGCTGAAAGCCAAATCGGCTTGCGTAATATCTAAACTGGAATCGACTCTTTTGAAACACATAGACAATATCACCTGGCTTACGATTTTCTTGAACATATTGCATGACGGGTTTGATATGTTCATGCCTATGGGGTTGGACAAGAAATAGTCCTCCTTCGATAATAGGAAATCCCAAGACAGCTACGATAAGCACATATCTGAAAAAAGAACGCTGAATATAGGCTATATTCAGGCATTGTCTCATGCCAAAAATTAACAGAACAATCCAATAGGGCAATAGAAATAAGATGAGTCGATTATCGAATGGGTATTGGTTCAAATAGCCCGCTAAAAGAGTCAATCCAATTGGAGTAGTAAGATATAGAGCATGATTTCTCCGATTCTGAAAAAGCCAGATTGCTCCCCAAACAAATAGAATAATTGCTAATTCACTGATGACGGGGGGAAACGCTAAGGGCTTGTAGAAAAAGCTCCGAAATGCTTCCAGAAACCAAAACAAATCAAGCGGATGCTCAGGGAATTCGTTATCCCACGTAAAGGGTAAGAACTGGTTATTCCGAATATCCGTTAGGGTAACCGAATAGAATATCGCAAAGCTAACAAGCCAACATCCATACATCAACAATCGATTCATCCAATCGGACTGATGACGCTTGTTGTAGTTGATAAGGTCTACGATCAGTCGTGTTCCTTCAACCCCTGCAAGCACAAAGACAACGGGATGAGAAAACCAGAGGGCGATCGCCCCTACTAAGCCGATAGCGACCGCGCGAGGAAAGGTGAGCTTTTCAGGTCTAAAAACTACCAGAGTTAAGAATACAAAAAGGTTAATCGCCACATCGCTGGAATATTGCTTAACTTCTGAAGCGTAATACACTAAATATTGATTGCAGGCAAATAAAGCATTCGCAATTAGACTATCTATTCTATTCAAGTAATACCGAGATATTAGATAGAACAAAATTAATGAAACTAGTGAGGCGATGAGTGGAAATAGTCTCAATGAATATTCCGAATTTCCAAATAGCTGAACAATCAGCTTTTCAACGAATAAAAATCCTGGAGGGGCTGCTTGCTCATAGGGTAAGGGTTGTAAAAATTCTCTATAGGAAAGTTGGATAATATTAAGGGCAATTTTGGCTTCATCTGCCCAGAGCGAGCGATTAGAAGCATATTGAATGATACGGATGAGTGCCCCAAATCCCAGACAAAAAAGCGTTAGCCTGTGCAGCGATGAGATGGGTTGAAGCAGTTTTTTATTCAGACTGACTGTAGAGTTAGACATAGACTACCCTGAACTGTCCCGTGTATATTTTTTGAGTAAGTAATTTTAGGCGTGATGTGTGTTAATCGAATTTTCCGATTGGCATAGGATTGTGCATCGAATTGTTTGTTTAGGGGGCGGCACAATCACTACATGTCCCGATCAGATCAGATAGTCTGCCCTAGGGTCTGTTTTAAAAGTTGTTTTTTCGTGCGCAAAGCGCACGAAAAAACAACCCTTTCAGCTAGTTTTAAAACACGCCCTAGGTTCAAGGACTATGTAGAATCCAATGTTGGTGGAGTGGTGCGTCATCACTATGCTGACCTACCAAAGTTAGGTTCAAATGATTTATTTAGGAATTACGCATTTTTGTGGGAGATGGAGGACAATCGCCACTTCCCATAAAAATACAATAGGTCTAAGAGGCTTGCGTAAGTCCTATTATTTTTTCTTATGTTACTTGTGGAGGTGTAGCCTCTATCATACGAGGCTATCCTCGTTCCTTAGAGTATCAGGTATCGAGTGTAGAAAACGTGAAGTAATTTGGTGCGGCTGATAGGCGATCGCCCCCACTGACCCTAAGAAGGGCGATCGCCCCGGTTCATCCAAGCTGAATTTAAGCTGAGTTGAATTTAAACTGGTTGGAATTTAATCCGAGTTGAACTGAATCGTGGTCTTAATCGGAGCTTCAGCGCTGGTGCAGGGCGATAAGTTAATTAACTCATCAATGTTTTGTCTCAGGGTTTCGCACAACTTATCGAGGGGCAAATCATTGGGGTCACATCCAAAAGGATCTTCGATTTCTACGCCAATTTCCTCAATGCCAAAGAGCGTGAATCCAATCAGTGCGACGAGCGGCCCAGTCCACCAGCCCACGGTACCCACGACCTGAAAGGGGAGCGTGATGCAGTAGATGAACAAAAGTTGCTTGAGATGAATCGCATAGGCGAGAGGAATGGGCGTTTTTAGAATGCGTTCACACCCACCTAAATAATTGACCAACTCATTTAAGCTTTGCTGCATTGCATTGAGCTGATAAACATTGAGGCGATCGCGCTGGTGCTGCATCTGGAGATAGTCCCCAATCCAGAAAGCAATTTCCAGGGGAGGATTCTGTGTGGCCGATAGCTTGCGGAACTGTTCGGTGGGCAGTAGAGCCTGGAGTTCGGCGTCGGGGGGCGATCGCCGCAGATGGAGCTTCACCGCGACCGCATAGGCAACCAGCATTCTCAACATCACGATTTTGTAGTCGCGATCGCGCTTTTCCCGCTCCAGCACAATAATCCACATTTGCCGTGCAAGATTTCGTACCGAGTTCACCATTCCGCCCCAGAGCTTGCGCCCTTCCCAAAACCGCTCATAGGCAGTGTTGGTGCGAAACACCAGCAATAAGCTCAACACCAGCTCAGGAATGAAGTTATTCAAGGGGTAAGAAACGGGCAAATCATAAACATAGAGAATGGAAACGATCAGCCCAACGACACCGCAAATGATTGTTCGCGGCAAAATGGCAGGAATCACCGACCCGCGCAGCCGAAATGCAAGATGGAACCAGTCTCGTTGAAGAAATTGCATTCGTTCTAATCTGAGTGCCGTTTCTAAGTTGTTTTGAAATAACGCAAGCCCTAGTACTCCACGGCATAAGTCTCGATACCGACCTGCCCTCATCCCCCAGTCCCTTCTCCCAAAACCGGGAGAAGGGGAGCGAGCGGTTTGAAGTCCCTCTCCCAAACTTGGGAGAGGGATTTAGGGTGAGGGCTAATGGGTAGCAAATTTACGCCAAGCGGTACTAGATGCATACTCCCTTGAGTCTAGAGCATTTCGATTTCACCCCAATTGCGTCCTATATTCTACGTTGACGATGCTCTATACAGCCAGAATGTTCCGGGCCGTTCGATCAGAATCTTGGCTTCAGAATCTTGGCTTCAGAACGTTCTAAACCAGAATATTCGGCTCTAGAATGTTCTGGTTTAGAACGTTCGGGCAGACGTGTGAATCGCCTATCCGCACCCCAAAACTCTTCTGCTCTACTTACCATGCCCGTGACTAAGACGAATCCATCAAAGAATCAACACAGTTTCTCAATATTCTTCGCGAGAATATAGATTGTTCAGGATACTTGATCCTGTCGAACACCCCTTGCCATGATGCGTTTATCGCCCTGATGCTGAGTGGTGCTCACTTGCCAATCCGTTTTTGTAACGTCATGCCTACGTCTCATCCGCCTTCTTCGACCGTCCAATCTTCATCGTCCCCTCCTTGGGTTCAGCGCCACCTTCCCTGGCTATATGCCTTTTGGAAATTTTCGCGCCCCCATACGATTGTTGGCACGACGCTCAGCGTTTTTAGCCTGGCGGTCATGGCGATCGCCATTGGCTCGACCCCTCTTCCTGGCTTCCTGGCTTCTCTGTGGGGCATCGTCGCGGCCTGGCTCACCTGTTTGTGTGGCAATGTCTACATTGTGGGGCTCAACCAGCTCTACGATGTGAAGATTGACCGCATGAACAAGCCTCACCTGCCGATTGCTTCTGGCGAGTTTTCCCAGCGAGTGGGATGGATCATTGTGCTGTTGATGGGGATCGTGGCGCTTGCGACGGCACCGCTTCAAAGTCCGTTTCTGACAGGGACGGTATGGCTGAGCGTGGCCATCGGCACCGCATACTCGCTCCCGCCCATTCGACTGAAGCGATTTTCCTTTTGGGCGTCGGTGTGCATCTTCACCGTGCGGGGGGTGATTGTGAATGTGGGACTGTTTCTGCATTTTCGTGCTCTGTTCAATCAACCGCCCGTGGTGACGCCTGCCGTCTGGGCGCTGACCCTGTTTATTCTGGTGTTTACCTTTGCGATCGCTATCTTTAAGGACATTCCAGATTTGGAGGGCGATCGCTACTACAACATCACCACCTTTACCGTAAAGCTAGGCCCAAAAGCCGTATTCGACCTGTCGCGATGGGTCTTGACGGTTTGCTATGGGGGACTGATGGTCGCCAGCTTCTGGCTCTTATCGGTGAATACCTGGGTCATTCTTGGGGCGCATGGATTGGCCATCACAGCCGTCTGGGTATTCAGTCAACGCGTTGATCTTCGAGAGAAACGGTCGATTGCCTGGTTTTATCAATTCATTTGGAAGCTGTTTTTCCTGGAATACATCTTGTTCCCAATCGCCTGTTTGTTCGCCTGACGCCAGTGACGCAGATCACACTAAGGGGTGCCAACGAACACACCTCAGCAATTGGAATGCTTCCCGTGGGGGATGAAGTTTCGATCAGCAAACAACACAAGTCCCAACAGGAGCATCTCATGAAGTTAAATTTCCGTGGCACCGCTTACGCAACACCTGACTGTGCGATCGCAACACCTGAGCTATCGCTATCTGGAACCTATCGCGGTCAATCCGTTTCCTTCAAGAGCGCCATTTCTGCTGCACCCGAGGCTGGGGTTTCCCTCCACTATCGGGGGGTTGCCTATCTGCGCTAACCCTTTGCCCGGATTAGGAACCCCTGCAAGGGTTTCCTATCCCAAACTCACGCCCATCGGGCTACAGAACCAACGGATTTCCTCTTACTCTTCTCACGAATGCTCCCGATACTCACGATGAGTGTCGGGATTTTTTTGCGATCGCCCGCTTCTTCCGCATCACCTACAGCGATCGCCCGATGGATTGTCCAAGTTCGCAATTGTTTCGGCCAGGTCAAAGTCTAGGTCTGTCAACCCGCCTGCATCGTGGGTGGTGAGAGAAATCGTGACTCGGTTATAGGCGATCGCCACATCAGGATGATGACCTGCGGCTTCGGCAGGCTCAACCAACTGATTGACAAACGCAACAGACTCGACAAAATTCTCAAACTGATAGGTGCAAATGAGGGTCGAATCTTCAATTCTCCAGGTCGGGAGGGCTGTAAGGCGGTGGGCGATCGCCTCATCTTCTAACTGTTCAGCCGCAGCGACAACCGGAGCACTCACCATCACAACGCTGCTCAGAACGATGGGGAACATGCTCCTCAATGAACGATAGAACCGTTGCCTTCCGCTATCCGCTGACATGCCCCACATGATTTAGAATTTCTCGAATGACGCCACTCTTTCCCTTGCAGTTGAGCTGAAGCACATCGCCCGCCAGAGAACCCGCTTCCTTCAGGCTAAAAATAATTTCAGTGAGTCGGTGACTCATATACCCCGTAATCAAGACCACGAGGGTACACTGCCCAATTTTAGACTTCACCTTTGAGCGATTGGTATTCACCTCATTCATACGAGGCACTTCAACCCAGTAGCGCAATCCGTAGTTGAGCTGAAGTTCTTGAATCACGCCACGACGAGTGGAGGGATGCCCGCCCACCAGAGCAAGTCGCAACCCAGAGAGATCAATAGAGGGACAGCTTAAGCCGGATAAAGCCGCATCTGCTTCATCTTGCTTTTGAGAAGATGATTTTTTAGACGACGAACCCGCCTTCGATTTTCCTGTGGTCGTCGAGCTTTCGGACTCATTTCCTGCGGACTCATTCTCTAAAGAAATGACATGAACGGCCACACCCGGACGACCTTCTTCCCCGTCGGATGGCTGTTCCTCATTCACGTCTTCGTTGAGCTGAGTCAATATCTTGATTTGTTCTTCTAATGTCCACACCTGGAGCTGGAGTGCATCCCTTTCTCGGTGCAGTTGCTCATTGGCCTGAGTGAGGTTGGCTAACTCGGCATCGGTGTATTGAATCAAGTCTTTCATCTCAGCCTGGAGGCGATCGCGCTGTTCGCAGGCTTCGATAAGGGCGACCTCAAGGGATTGACATCGACGCTTTTGCCCACGCCCGCTGAGTTCATCGACGGCTGAACCGACCCACTTCGAAATTGGGTGAACAAAGGTCCGATGCAACTTAATGTGAAATCGTCCCATGCCTCGCGTCTCCTTAATCGTGATGCCCTGAATCCCAGGGTCAGATGCGTAGTTAGTGTGCTTTCCCAATGATGTGAAAAGCTCTTAGTGAAAAGCCCTCAAGAAGCCAAACCCTAAGTGTTGAAGAACACAATCAATCGGGTTATTTCATCACCTAGTTCTCCATTATGCAGCTCAATGCGATAAAGCTGTATCTCTTTCCCTTTAGGAATCGTAGCTTTTCTAATAAAAAACAATGATTCCCAAACTGGATTTTGGGTTAAATAACTGGGTGATGTAAATCGCAGCAATGAGTACAATGCTGCTTGTAGTCGTTGGCATGATCTCAATCAAGGATCTGTACGTTGAGTGACACCTATAAAGTTTTTTCTTAAGGTTTTCTCTCGGCTACAAGAACCCCGTTTGAACAGCCACGATACTTGCAAACAAACCAGCGTGAATGGAGTCACGCTTGTATAGCGTCCATCATAGCGAAATCATCAGCCAGTGTTGTTTAGCTGTAAACACAAATAAAACAAACAGACCTATGCATAGATTCCTTGCTGGCTCACTCCAGGTTGATGCCATCACCGTGCCCATTGCCGGTCTCCCTGCTGCCCTGAATGGTTTGACGATTACCCAGTTGTCTGATTTACATTATGACGGAATGCGCCTGTCTGATCGATTACTGCAAGAGGCGATCGCCGCTAGCAACGCTCTGCATCCAGACATTGTTGTGCTTACGGGCGACCATGTAACCGACGACCCAACTCCAGTTCATCGTTTAGTTAAGCATTTGTCACAGATGAAAAGCAACATCGGTGTCTTTGCGATTTTGGGCAACCACGATATTTACCCGTCCCACGCCCGTGCAACCATTACCGATGCGTTTACCCAAGCAGGCATTCCAGTGCTGTGGAACCAGGTGATTTACCCCGTGTGGCCTGAGCTTGCGTTCATCGGGCTTGCAGACTTATGGTCACGAGAGTTCAACCCGAGTACCGTGATGAACCAAATTGATGCAGGCATTCCCCGCATTGTGTTGTCTCACAATCCAGACAGTGCTGTGCATTTGCAGCCCTGGCGCGTAGATCTACAGATTTCAGGGCACACCCACGGTGGACAGATTGTTTTGCCTGGACTGGGACCCTTCCCCTCGATCTATCAGAAATTGCGCCGCTATGTGCCCCGAAAACTCCGGCGATGGATTCCGTACATGAGAGAGGATTGTTACAAAGTTGTGAAGCACTGGGAATGGGCGCAGGGATTCCACAGGGTCGGGAACAATAAGCTTTATGTCAATCGGGGGTTAGGCACCTATTTCCCCGGGCGCTGTTTTTGTCCTCCAGAACTGACAGTGTTTACCCTCGTTCCAGAAGAATCTCCGTATTCTGTTCCTCAAAATTCTGTTCTTCAAAAAGTAACTCAACCAGAGGAGTCTAAATCGGCACAGCTGGTTTAGAGGATAGAACTTACGCCTTTTTGTGGGTGGCGGCGGTGCGGTGACTCGCCACCATCCACAAAAATTGTCAATCGAAAAATATAGCCAGCAGCAATTCTCATTATGAAAATTCAGGGGGCAAAATGGTCGCCGCAAGCGACCATTTTGCCCCCTGAATCCATACAAGTGAGCGCCGATAGGGCGCGAAGCCTTTCAAAATGAGAATTGCTGTATAGCCAGATCAATCCTCATAAAATCTGGCGTTGCTGAATTTGGGGATGAATCAGACATTTTTGGATTCACAAATGACCGACTGTAGGGGCGTACGGCTGTGCGCCCCTACAAAAATCATTCCTTGAATCAGCAACACCAAATATTAGATAGCACCAATGCTTTTCTGACTCCTGCGGTTTACAGCATCTTCAGCAGTTCAGCTGTTGAGTCGAGGGGATTCGTTTGGACGCGATGATGTTCAGTTGTGGCGATCGCCATCAGCAGATTCGGCATTTCTTGGTGACAGTAGGTGCAGAACCAATAAATTTCACCGTGGCGAGTATGGCGTAGCATCGTTTGAGAGCAGCAAGGACAGTTATTCATGACTTTATCCCAAGTTTTGTTAACTAACATGACAAAAATTAAAAGTGTTTTCCGATGCTCAAAAGACCTGTTATTTGAAAGCCTGATGTTCCCCATCGGTTCAGGAAACTGCTCTCTCTGAAAGACCCATCTAGAAGAACGATTAAACTCACAATCCGGGGTTGCAAAAGAAGTCACATCTTAGAAAGACATAGAAACCATTGCATTGACGAATATTTATCTAATCAGCGCGAATTAAGCTTTTCTACGCTTTGTCTATCTTCTTTCTGATGTGTTGATTTTATTAATCTTCGACACCACTAAATATACACAATCGAACAATAATTTTGTCGGTATCGTAACAAAGGTTTTGGAAGGAGTATTTTGAACCATAGAGAGCACCTACATCTAACGGTTAGCAAACCCTGAACTCCTTCTATACATGGGCTCAGGACGTATCTAAATCGAACGATAGCAACTGCGTCTAGTCAAAAAAACAACAGGGAAGTTGTCTAATTAAGGTAGAAAAAGATAGCAGGTGAGGCTAAGCTACTTTTTCAATTTCTAGCGTCATATTTTCACTCGTGAATCAGAATTTCTGTAGCGGATGAAACCTAAAAATGTAAACAAATTTAGCGAAGCTAATCAGAAACAATTCGACATAAAATATCTTGTTTTTCCGTAGAATCACTGTAAGTAGTATGGCACCACTTTTTCTGCAAATCATCTATCTCAGGGGTACTTCCCTTGTGTCGTTAAACAAGGTATCGGGCGATCGACCTCATCCGTATGGCGAACTTCCATCGCCTCATCCCTTTCTCAGTAAAACTTATCTAATTTTCAAAATGGTTCGCTAGCCTAGAAGTACAAGCTTTACCCTCTAGCGCCCACGAACGAAAGGAAGGCCATGCGATGAATCACCTCACACGATTGGCGATCGCCACAACAACCCTCAGCACCATTGGCCTCAGCACCATTGGCATCAGCACCATTGGAATGAGTGCTATCGGATTTGGAACTGCCCAGGCGGTTCAGTTTTCTGACGGCACCGTACATTTCGAAAATCCTCCCCGTCTGATTGATTCAGCGATCCGAGAACAGTCGGTATCAGACAACAACGTGAAATACTTCTTCTTGCTCAGCGTGCCAGAGGATGCGGGTGAACCTCTCCAGAGAATTGAGATTGTTCAAGAGCATGGCGATTTGTTTACCCGTGAAATTGATTTCGATCCGGAAGACAGCGTCGCGTACATCGGGCATCGTCGTAGCGTGGGCGAAGAGTTGACAATTGGAACCTCTGACTTCAACGATGACACCAATACAATGTCGCTGACCTTTGACCCGCCTATTCCACCCGGCACTGATTTAACGATTCGTCTCAATGCCGAACGAAATCCACGGCGATCGGGCGTCTATCTCATGGGCGTGACGGCCTATCCCGAAGGAACTGAACCGAGCGGACAGTTCCTCGGGTTTGGTCGCTTCCATATTTTCGATAGTGATAATGACTTTTTTCGTTAAATAAAGCGGTTTGTAACCGCGTTCAGCACAAAACAAGCTGTGGGCGGCACAGCGCACCTTATACAGCTGCACTTAATCAACGCGCATAGCGCTATACATTGTAAGGATACTTAAATGAACCAATTCAGAACCAGTGGGGCGAGTGTCAGCATGGCACTGAGCATTGTCGGTACAAGCATTGTCGGTACGAGCATTATTGGAATGGGCGTTGTTGGAGTGGGCGTTGTTGCAGAAGGGGTTCAACTCGCTGACGGAAAAGTTTACTTTGAGCGTCCTCCTTCATTGGTGAATGCAACGGCGACGGTGCATCGCTTAGGGGCGACCAATGCCAGATATTACTTCGACCTCAATGTTCCGGTTGATGCCGGAGAACCGTTGCAGCGAGTGACGATTGCTCAAGAAGGGGGCAACAGCTTCGTTCGGCAGGTAGAGTTTGATGATGATGAGGCGCAGGCGTTTTTAGGCAGTCGCCGCCGTCGAGGAGAGGAAGTGGCGATCGCCTCTTCAGTGTGGAATGAGGACACTCAAACCGTCACCATTGAGTTTGCAACCCCCATCGCACCCGGCACAGACGTAACCATTCGACTAGAACCTGAACGTAACCCCGAACTCACCGGAATCTATCTGTTTGGAGTAACTGCATTTCCTGCGGGTGACAACAGCCAGGGGCAATTTTTGGGTTACGGACGGTTCGGGTTTTCCAGCAACCAGAGCATCTAGGACAGAAGACAGAAGATAGAAGACAGAAGATAGAAGACAGAAATCAGAAGGGAACAACTGAGTTGATTGAGTCTCTTTCATTCCTACCAAATCATCATGAGAACGCCTCGCTGTTCCCACAATAGAAACGCGCCACTCATGGCCACGAATGCGAGAACGGCTTGACGAAACTGTTCGCTGCTGATGTGCTCAAGCACTTGTTTCCCAAGAAAGTTGGCAGGAATGGACGCAAGTCCAATCAGTAATCCATAGGCGAGATAGGTGGGCGTAAACGCGCCCAAAGACGCATAGACGATAATCTTCGCGATATGCACCACCAAAACATTGATGGATTTGGTAGCAATCATGGCTTCTTTTTCCAGCCCGTAGTTCAAATACAGCGGATTCATTACAGGCCCCATGCTGCCGATGAGTCCGGAACCTGCGGCATAGAAAAAGCCATATACGCTAAAGTGCCAGGGCTGAATGGATGATGGAGTATTCGGAACCTTGCGGCTGAGCCACGCATCCACAACCATCCAAATCAGGGCGATCGCCACAATGAGATGGAGCCAATCGGCTTGAATTCGGGTAAATCCATAGGCTCCAAGAACGGCTCCGGCGATCGCCCCAGGAAAGTAATACCAGTTGACGCGCCAATCAATTTGGTTCCAGAAAAATAAGGTTCTCTGCCCATTGCCGATCAAGAGTCCCGTAGTGAGGACGGGGGCGATCGCCTGAGCGCCTAAAAAGACCGTAATAATTGGCATTAGAACGAAGGGACTGCCGCCACCCGCCAACATGCTGAGAAACCAGGCGATAAAGCTCGCAACCCCGATCACTAAAATAGACATTAATATTGCGCAGTGTTAATAATCTTTTTAGATTTTAACGTGCATTTACATTTGTCAATAGTTTTCGCCTCTTAACCCTCTGCTGACTTCTCCTGTTGAGCGAGCTTGGCTTTTGCAGCTTGCCAGAATTCTTCCAGTTCATCAATAGAAAAATCCGCGAGCGATCGCCCTGCCACTTCTTCCACCTGAGCAAAGCGGTTGATAAATCGGGTATTAGTAGACTGAAGCGCTTCCGACGGATCAAGGCCATGCCAGCGGGCAATGTTCACCAGAGTAAAGAACAAATCACCGAGTTCGGCCTGCTGTCGTGCTTTGCTCTCATGGTCAATGGCGTGGTGAAATTCGTCGAGTTCTTCATGGAATTTCTCCCAGACGCCTTCGACGCTGTCCCACTCAAATCCGGCGGATGCGGCTTTCTTCGAGATTTTGGCACAGGCCATCAGGGGCGGGAGCGATCGCGCATATTTCTGAAGCTTGGGCGTTAATCGAGGATTTGTGGGTTGAGCGGCCAACATCTCATCATCCACCAGTGCAGGTTTCTCGCCTCTTTCTTCAGCCGCTTTAATGGCTTCCCAGTTGGCATGAACATCAGCGGTGCCCGTCACTTCCACAGAACCAAACACATGGGGATGGCGACGAATCAGCTTTGCGGTGATGGCTTCAGCCACCTCTTTAAGGGTGAACTGGTTCATCTCACTGGCGATCTGAGACTGGAGCACCACCTGGAGCAGCAAATCGCCCAGTTCATCGGCAATGCCGTCGGGGTCGCCCTGCCGAATGGCATCCACAACTTCGTAGGCTTCTTCAATCACATAGGGAATTAGGGTTTCATGGGTTTGCTCTAAATCCCAGGGACACCCGCCGTCGGGCGATCGCAACTTTGCCACGACATCAATCAGATCTTGCAACGCCGTCAGGTGCGTCGAGGATTCATTCGAAGCGTGAGCCGAGGAGGATAAGGTCGATTCAGCAGGAGAAGAATGTGACATGCAAAAGGGAGAAAAAGTAGAGAATAACGCTATACCCGACTACTGTAATTCAAAATTTCCCGTTCGAAATCCCCTGATTACTGCGGTAAGATTTGGGGCACAGTCGAAGGCACGATCATGACGCTCTCGGCTGCGACGTGTGCGATCGCCTTTCTATGTATCTGAAGTCTCTCCAGCTTCGTCACTTTCGAAATTATGTGGATCAATTTGTGGCATTTACAGCTCCAAAGACGATTCTGGTGGGAGAGAATGCCCAGGGCAAGTCTAATCTGTTGGAATCGGTGGAGGTGCTGGCCACATTGCGATCGCACCGGGCTAGCCGCGATC
>JAYKJC010000093.1:0-13393 GCA_035285885.1 Leptolyngbyaceae cyanobacterium
ATGTTTAAAGTTGAGTCTCCAATATTTGAAGTTGAGCGTCAACATTCGTTCATTCGCCCCTGTGGGTTGAATGTTGAGTCGTCAATGTTGAATTGTCAGCAAGAACACCCCCTGTAGTTCCTGAAAAAAAAGGGAGAACGTGAGCAAGGCCCACGTTCTCCCTTTTTCAATCAAGCTATCAATCAGGCTATGAGTCTACTTGGATTCAGAGAACTCAGCATCAATCACATCGTCATCACCACTCGATGAATCAGATGCCCCTGCATCTCCGCCTGGAGCAGCGCTGCCCATGTCAGGCTCCCCTGCACCTGATGCGGCACCCTGATACAGGCTCTCGCTGATGCTGTAGAACGCTTGCTGAAGCTCAGTCATTGTAGACTTGATCTTCTCATGGTCATCCTTGCTGATGGCGTCTCTCAGCTCCGCGATAAAGCCTTCAATCTTGGCCTTATCATCGGCAGGAACTTTATCGCCCAACTCTTGCAGTTGCTTCTCAGTCTGATTGACCAAGGAGTCTGCATTGTTCTTGAGATCGATTTTCTCACGACGCTCTTTGTCAGCCTCAGCATTCACTTCAGCATCTTTCACCATGCGCTCAACTTCGTCTTGAGGCAGCGTAGACGCACCAGTGATGCTGATGGACTGCTCCTTGCCCGTACCTTTGTCTTTCGCGGATACGTTCAAGATACCGTTGGCGTCAATGTCGAATGTCACTTCGATTTGAGGAACGCCACGGGGAGCGGGAGGAATTCCATCGAGGCGGAAGGTTCCCAAGCTCTTGTTGTCCGAAGACATTTCACGCTCACCCTGGAGGACGTGAATTTCAACGTTGGTCTGACCATCTGCCGCTGTGGAGAAGACCTCAGACTTCTTAGTGGGAATGGTGGTGTTACGAGGAATAATCTTCGTCATGACTCCACCCAGAGTTTCGACACCCAGGGATAGAGGCGTAACGTCGAGCAGAAGGATGTCCTTCACTTCACCTGCCAAGACACCCGCTTGAATGGCCGCGCCCACGGCAACCACTTCGTCAGGGTTCACTGATTGGTTAGGCTCTTTGTCAAGGACGCGCTTTACGAGAGTGGCGATCGCCGGAATTCGAGTTGAACCCCCAACCATTACAACTTCGTCAATGTCACTCTTAGAGAGCTTTGCATCACGCATCGCATTCTCTACAGGAATTCGACAACGGTCGATCAAATCAGACGCCAAGTCCTCAAACTGAGCCCGCGTCAACGTCATATCGAGGTGCTTTGGCCCATCCTGAGTCGCGGTGATAAAGGGCAGGTTAATCTCAGCCTGAGTCACACTCGACAGCTCAATCTTGGCCTTCTCAGCCGCTTCTGTGAGTCGCTGGAGTGCTTGCTTATCTTTGCGGAGGTCGATTCCCTCATTCTTCTGAAACTCAGCAGCCAGGTAGTCAACAATCTTCTTATCAAAGTCATCACCCCCCAGGTGAGTGTCACCCGATGTTGCAAGAACTTCGAAGACGCCATCGCCGACTTCCAGGATAGAAACGTCGAACGTTCCGCCCCCCAAGTCAAACACGAGAACCGTCTCATTACTCTTCTTATCGAGTCCGTAGGCCAGAGATGCTGCCGTTGGCTCGTTGATGATTCGCAGCACTTCAAGACCTGCAATCTTTCCAGCATCTTTCGTTGCTTGACGCTGAGAGTCGTTGAAGTAGGCGGGAACCGTAATCACCGCTTGAGTGATCGTTTCACCCAAATACTTGCCCGCATCTTCTTTGAGTTTGCGCAGAACCTCCGCAGAAATCTGCTCAGGAGCGTACTGCTCACCCTTTGTTGTGCAGTCAATCTTAACGTTGCCGCTAACGTTGAGAACCTTGTACGACACCTCGGTCAACTCGTTGCTGACTTCGTCAAATCGACGTCCAATGAATCGCTTGACTGAATAGAAGGTGTTTTCAGGGTTCATCACGGCCTGACGCTTGGCAATTTGCCCGACGAGGCGATCGCCATTCTTTGCGTATGCGACAACGGATGGAGTTGTTCGGAACCCTTCTGCGTTTGCAATAACAGTTGGCTTTCCACCCTCCATCACGGCCACACATGAGTTTGTTGTTCCTAAGTCAATTCCTACAACCTTTGCCATAAAATCATTGCTCCGCTAAACAAAAAGGGTTATCAGATATGTGCAATCAACGCTTCATCAACGTAGATGGTCATCCATAAATGCTGCATCAACCAAAACTTCCAAGAGACTCGACTCAGCTTCCTGAGTAATGGCGGCTTTATCATTTCTATACTGCGCGTGGAATGCAATCGGATGAAGGGTGGGTTACCGAACCAGAGACGGGTCGGTCATATCATCACCTTCCATTCAGAACCTGATTAGCGAGATCCCAAACGCAGCAGCCTTCTCCCCAGATGTTCGAGTGATGCTGCAAATTTTTCTCTAATGTTTACAGTTTAGAAATTTCACGATTCTTTGAAATTGGGGTGAACCGTAACCAGGCAGTGAGGGTTGCCGTCATGGAGTGGGCTGAAAAGGCCATTCATCACTCCTCCCCCATTTCGTGTCATCCCGTTGTCGGGCACGACCTGGCAAAGTTCTCAAATCCATCACGAAGGAATGAAGGTTGTGGGCACAACACGACTTGGCAAAGTTCCAAAAAAGAACGAGATTCTGAGGCATTCTATACCCCAAAACCTCGTTGCTTTGTCATGAATTCAAGCCATTGGCCCAGCCATATCGACTGACTGACTTATAGTTGCATACGGTTGCATATGGAGTCCCAGCCATTCAGGATCTTCATACACGCTGATTAACATCTACTTAATTGAGGTCATCACCTCACGAGCAGCTTCGAGCGTTCGATCAACGTCTTCGTCTGTGTGCGCCAAAGACGTGAACCCAGCTTCAAACTGAGAGGGCGCAAGGTAAACCCCATGCTCTAGCATTCCTCGGTGAAACCGACCGAATTTTTGCAAATCAGACTGCTTAGCCGCATCATAATTATGAACAGGCCCGGGATTAAAGAAGAACCCAAACATGCCGCTAATTTGGCCACCACAAGCTTCATGCCCTGTTTCTTTAGCAACCTGTAGCATGCCATCGGCTAGCTTCTTTGTAACGCGATCGAGTTGTTCGTATGCCCCTGGACGCTTCAACAATTCCAGGGTCTTGATGCCTGCCGTCATCGCCAACGGGTTTCCAGAAAGAGTTCCCGCCTGATACATCGGGCCAGCGGGAGCCACCATTTCCATAATGTCCCTGCGCCCACCATAAGCACCCACAGGCAACCCACCGCCGATAATCTTGCCGAGGGTGGTTAAATCAGGAGTGACCCCAAATTTCTCTTGCGCCCCTCCGTAAGCAATACGGAACCCGGTCATCACCTCGTCAAAGACAAGGAGCGCACCATTCGCAGTCGTCAGTTCACGTAAGCCTTCCAGGAAACCGGGTTGGGGAGGAATAAAGCCTGAATTGCCTACAACGGGTTCTAAAATGAGCCCAGCAATCTCTCCCGGATTCTCGTCAAACAGCTTCTTGACCGCCGCTAAATCGTTATATGGAGCCGTCAATGTGCTGCTTGTCGCAGCTTTCGGAACCCCTGGAGAATCGGGCAACCCTAACGTCGCAACGCCAGACCCCGCTTTCACCAAGAACATGTCAGCGTGGCCGTGATAGCAGCCTTCAAACTTAATGACCTTCTCTCGTCCAGTAAAGGCTCGCATCAGGCGCAAAATGGCCATGCACGCTTCCGTCCCAGAATTGACAAAGCGCACCATTTCAATGCTGGGCACCGCATCAATTACCATTTCGGCCAGTACATTTTCTAGATAGCAGGGTGCCCCAAAGCTCGTCCCTTTATCGAGGGCACTGCGAAGCGCATCAATTACCTCAGGATGAGCGTGGCCACAGATTGCAGGCCCCCAAGTTCCGACGTAGTCAACGTATTGATTGCCGTCAACATCCCAAATGTAAGCACCCTTTACTCGGTCAAACACAATGGGCTGCCCACCCACAGATTTGAATGCCCGAACCGGCGAATTCACTCCACCGGGCATGAGATGTTGAGCCGCAGAAAAAATTTCTTCTGATTTTGTTGTTTTAATTGGGCTTGTAACCAAAGGTCTCTCCTTCCTGGCGTTTCTGACATCGACGGTAATTTAACGGTACTTGAGAGGATGCAATACGCTTGTCAGATGATGAGAACTAGCGAGTACACCTCAAATAAAAATAGGAGATTTGCGGAAAAATGGGATGCAAAGTAGAAGGGCGGCGGGCTAACCGCTGCCCTTCTAATCCGAGATCCTTGAACCTTTCCCCGTCGCACATCTCCAAACAGTTTTTTATTATCCTATTCATGCCCGAGTTGTAACGAGAGCTGTAGCAAAGTGTTACCCACGCAAGCTCGAACGTCGCTGCCAGGTAGCCGCAACCCTTGCATGCTCTTACCTGCGCTCATCATAGTCATTTCTGATACTGAGCGTATGCCCACATCAAGTCAATAGACAATCGTGAACATAAACACTTGTAATTTCGTGCTCGTGCATCAAATGATACCTGAGCACGAAATTACCGCGATTCTTTCCCAGTTTGAATGTAGAGAATTAATAAAAATACCGTTGGAACCAGAACAAATAAGATACTTGCAACAAAGCCTAAATCGTTAACCTGCATTGAATCCAGCCTCTACAACACAACTACCTAGATTAGCTGTCAATACAATATCACTTCGTTGCCCCTTTTAAGATTTCCTTACGCACTATCAACTTGGTCAACGACTCTGACTCTTGAAACCAATCTCTTGAAACCAACCTCTTGAAACCAACAATTGATTGAACAATTCTCGTCTGCTGTACAGAGGTGCGAATAGAGGGTGTTTAGTGAACGAGCCATGAGCCAACAACAAAATCAGGCGCATAGAGGGCGATCGCCCTCTATGCGCTTACAAAGCAGACTCAAAGCGCACCCTGCCCGACTACTTTTTCTTTTGAGGCTTCGTTCGAACCGTTACGTCTCCATTGACCAGGGTCTGACAAGCAAGACGGTATGAGTCTGGGCGCTTCTTGAGCTTTCGCTTCTCTGCCTCTGTTGGAGCAGAGAGATTTTCCATGCCCTCCACTATCTCAACAATGCAGGTGCCACACTGACCATAGCCGCCGCAATTCATCAATTTTCCTGAAAACGTATAAAGATCAACACCATTTTCCAGAGCCTTAAATCTGAGATTAGCCCCGTCTGCGGCAATGATTTCCTTATCTTCATCAACAAACTTTATGGTCGCCATCCTACTCCACCCAGTTTCAATTCACTTGCTCAACGAAAGAAGCGTAATCCGCTTGCAATCGGTTCTTCAACTGGTTACACTTATTTACACTTTCACTTTTACAATCCAATGTCAAACAGTCAGCATCGTTAACATTTATTACGATTCTAACTGATTGATATAAACAGACTGATTTAGAGGGGGCTGTGCTCAAGGTTCGGTATGCTACATATTGTGGCAAGTTACTTTGGCAAGGTCTCGCTTGTAGATCTGACAAGGAATGTTGAATCAAATATAGATTTTAGGAGGAGTGTAGTCGATGGGACTACCCTGGTATCGGGTACACACAGTTGTCCTAAATGATCCTGGACGACTGATTGCTGTACACCTTATGCATACTGCTTTAGTTGCAGGCTGGGCGGGATCGATGGCTCTTTACGAGCTTGCTATCTATGATCCAAGTGATCCAGTACTCAACCCAATGTGGCGTCAAGGCATGTTTGTCATGCCATTTATGGCTCGACTTGGTGTGACAGAATCTTGGGGCGGATGGAGTGTCACGGGTGCTTCTGCCGTTGACCCAGGCTTTTGGTCATTTGAGGGTGTTGCAGCAGCGCACATCATCCTCTCTGGATTGCTTTTCCTCGCAGCTTGCTGGCACTGGGTTTTTTGGGATCTTGAGCTCTTTAGAGATCCTCGGACGGGAGAACCTGCTCTAGATCTCCCTAAGATGTTCGGAATTCACCTGTTCCTTTCTGGGCTGTTGTGTTTCGGTTTTGGAGCATTCCACCTCACAGGGTTATGGGGGCCTGGAATGTGGGTTTCTGATCCGTACGGACTGACAGGCAGCATCCAGCCTGTAGCACCGTCGTGGGGACCAGAGGGGTTTGATCCATTTAATCCCGGCGGCATTGTGGCTCACCATATTGCGGCTGGAACAGTGGGGATTATTGCAGGCTTGTTCCACCTATCGGTTCGTCCACCGGAGCGCTTGTATAAGGCATTGCGGATGGGGAACATCGAAACTGTTTTGTCCAGCAGTATTGCGGCTGTTTTCTTCGCAGCATTCGTGGTTGCTGGAACAATGTGGTACGGCAGTGCTGCAACCCCGATTGAACTGTTTGGCCCAACCCGTTATCAGTGGGATAGTGGTTACTTCCAGCAAGAGATTCAACGACGTGTGCAATCTGAGGTTGCGTCTGGAAGCTCTGTCACTGAAGCTTGGGAAACTATTCCCGAGAAATTGGCTTTCTACGATTACGTCGGTAATAGCCCTGCTAAGGGAGGATTGTTCCGCGTCGGACCGATGGTCAATGGGGATGGTATTGCAATGGGTTGGCTAGGTCATCCTGAGTTCAAGGATTCTGAAGGCCGCGTCTTGTCCGTTCGTCGTCTTCCCAATTTCTTTGAGACATTTCCTGTTGTTTTGGTTGATGGCGATGGCATTGTCCGTGCGGATATTCCTTTCCGTCGTGCTGAATCCAAATATAGCTTCGAGCAGACTGGAGTTACAGCGACGGTCTTTGGTGGAGCATTGGATGGGCAGACCTTTAATGACCCAGCAACGGTCAAGCGATTGGCTCGTAAGGCTCAGTTAGGCGAACCCTTTGAGTTCGACACTGAAACTCTTGGATCTGATGGAGTCTTCCGTACAAGCACTCGTGGATGGTTTACGTTTGGCCATGCTGTGTTTGCACTCCTGTTCTTCTTTGGACACATCTGGCATGGCTCTCGAACTTTGTTCCGAGATGTATTTGCTGGAGTCGACCCCGACTTGTCTCCTGAGCAGGTTGAGTGGGGCTTCTTCCAGAAAGTTGGTGACAAGAGTAGCCGACGCGAAGAGCCTATCTAAGTTGTTATTGGATTGTCTACCCATTGTTCGTTCGACAACGATTTGGGTTAGGCAAAGTTATTAAGTTGAACACTTAAATGTTGGCGACTTAAACATGAAGGGATGGAGTGAATTGAACTCCATCCTTTTTTATTGAGTCTCTTTATTCTTCAGCTTGACGCAGTGCAGTTTCCATAAAAATATTATGGGCACTCATCGAAGGTTCTCCTTCAGCAGCGGTTCGCTGTGTGTAACGGCCATCAGCTTGCAAATCCCATGATTGGCGGTTATCGGCCAACATCGTCTGGAGAATGTCTTTCAGACGATTCTTCAGATCTGAGTCCTCAATTGGTGTCACCGCCTCAATTCGTCGATCGAGGTTGCGAGGCATCCAGTCTGCACTGCCAATGAAAACCTCTTCATTGCCTGAGTTGTGAAAGTAAAAAATGCGGGGATGCTCTAAATATCGTCCCACGATGCTTCTGACTCGAATATTGTCGCTGACGCCCTCGATTCCTGGCCTGAGGCAACAAATTCCTCGCACAATTAAGACGATTTTGACGCCTGCCGATGATGCCTCATATAACTTGGCAATAATGGCAGGATCAACAAGGGAGTTCATTTGAGCAATGATGCGACCTTCTCGCCCCGCTTGACTGTGTTCAATTTCTCGTTGAATCAACTCCATCATTCGAGGTCGAAGACTTACGGGTGCAATCAACAACTTCCGATAGGTTTTTTGCCGCGAATACCCGGTCAGTGAATTAAAGAGGTCGCTGAGATCCGCGCCGAGTTCTTCTCGACAGCTCAGGAGTCCCAGGTCGGTGTATGTACGAGCTGTTTTAGGATTATAGTTTCCGGTTCCGATATGAACATAGCGTCGAATTTTATCGGTTTCTCGCCGCACGACGAGCACAATTTTGGTATGGGTTTTGAGGCCAACCATTCCATACACCACGTGAACCCCTGACTTTTCTAATGTTCGAGCCCAAACAATGTTGTTGGCCTCGTCAAAACGAGCTTTGATTTCTACCAAAGCAACGACTTGTTTACCATTCTCGGCTGCATCAATAAGCGCATCGACGATGGGAGAATCACCAGAAGTGCGATAGAGCGTCATTTTGATGGCCAACACATCAGGGTCGTGGGCGGCTTGTGTAATAAACTGCTGGACTGTTTGCTGAAATGAATGGTATGGATGATGCACCATGACATCTTTCTTTCGAATGATGGAAAAGAAATCTGCGTTGGGCATTGTTTCATCCAGGGGTTTGCTCATGGATGGCTTGAGCCAGTAGGGAAAAACGGGTGTCCACGGGGTATCTTTCAGATGGGGAAGAGGCAATTTCATAAACCCCATTAATGCTCCGTGATCGAGCAGCCCATGCACCTCGTATACATCGTTCTCTGTCAGCCTTGTTTCCCGCATGAGCGTTTCCCGAACAATGTCTGACGAGGGAGTGAAA
Source organism: Leptolyngbyaceae cyanobacterium (assembly GCA_035285885.1). Taxonomy (GTDB): domain Bacteria; phylum Cyanobacteriota; class Cyanobacteriia; order CAKZMO01; family CAKZMO01; genus JBCCWF01. Next base: position 8,537 of record JAYKJC010000093.1, read on the forward strand.
ATTTCCATGCGGACAGGAGACCCACCGATCCGACGTTTTCTCAACTCTTTTTCGATCGCCATCAATAGATCATCGGCCTCATCTTCTTCGACCTCCAAATCAGCGTTACGCGTGAGTCGGAAGAAGCAATAGTCCTTGATGGTCATTCCTGGAAAGAGCGCTTCCAGGTTATGCCCGATAACTTGCTCTACTGGAATTCCAGCCCAAACAGCGGGCTTTCCTTTAAATTTTGGACGAAGGTCGTCAGGTAATAAGACAAATCGGTCTGGAGGAACTTTGACCCGCGCAAACTTCTCGGCCCCGGAGTCTGGATCTTCCATGACAACGGCCAAATTAAGGCTCAGGTTTGAAATGTAGGGAAACGGATGACTCGGATCAACGGCGAGTGGCGTTAATGCAGGGAAAATCTGGTCATAAAACTGTTTATTGACATATTTTTTTTGTGTCGAGGTTAGCTCGTCATAGTCCAGCAAAAATACGCCATTCTCTTTCATTTCTGGACGGAGTTCGGCTTCGAAGTGATCATGTTGTTCAGTCACCATCGGTTTCAGGACTGCTGCAATATCCTTCAGCTGATCCTGGGGCGATCGCCCATCTGGGGTTAATTTCTGAACATTTGCTTCGACCTGCTGCTTCAGTCCAGCAACCCGCACCATAAAGTACTCATCGAGATTTGACTCAAAAATCGCCATAAACTTCAGCCGTTCGAGCAGGGGCGTGCGTGCGTCGATTGCTTCGTGGAGAACTCGACGATTAAACTCCAGCCAGCTTAGTTCTCGATTGATGTAGTGCTTTGAGTCAATCAAACCAATCGTCTGAGAAAGGTCACTGGTTAAAATATCTTGTCTCGTAAACTCTTTGCGAGGTTGTACATCGCTGGATGAGTTCTTCTTAGAAGAATTGTTAGAGGTTACCTGTTCGTTAGACGCTTGAGTCATTCGTGTTATCCCTGCGCACGTGATACTGTTCAAACTGTGGAAGTTGGCGTAGATAGCTGAGCATACAAGCTATTAAGTTTACGTTTAGTGTCTGAGCTGAAGTTTAAGTTTAAATTATGAGAAATAAAAAATGCTGACGCAGGTGAGCGCGATTAAAAATACAGCCTTATCGATCCCACACGGATAGATCCAGTATTTATAGATTCAGCGTCTACAAATTCAGCGCCCATAGATCTAGCATCGATAGTTTTAGCCTCCTCCGCAGATTCGGCAATGGCGATACCGAGTCCTCCCTCATCTACCAAACCCAATGTGGGAACTGGAGTTTTTCCAGCGTACATGTTTAGCGCAGCAGTCGCACCAAAGAATCGAGCTTTAATCTCCTCTAACTGCCCTTTGGCAAGTGGGAGAACAGGAGTTTTCCCACTTGCCAAGAGGAGAGTACGCTGAACAGATACCAACGGGAAAACTGCAGTTCCTACCCTAGACAAGGTTTAGGCATCCAATGATGATTGATGGGAAATTCTATAGTCCCATAGCTGATTGACTGACAAAAGTTCTGAGGTCGGTTGGTGTTGAGCGAAGTGAAACCCAACAGTGGTAATGATTACGTTGGGTTACGCTAACGCTAACCCAACCGACCTCAGAATCAGGGTTACAAGAGTTTTGTCAGTCAATCAAGTCCTATAGTCAAGCCTGTAGATTTCTATGCTGGTGTGCGTGGATTTTGGTTATGGATTTTGTCCGAACACTTCCTTCTCTCGCCCCACCCACCATTCTCCGAGCTTCATCAGGTCAGCATGGATATCATTGAGGCTCTGCATGTATTCTTCGGGTGAGAGATCGTCTTTGCTCTCCTTCAACTTTTGAAGACGCAGTTGAATCAATAACCAAGGCTTGAACTCGCTCTGAGTTTCTTCCATGTAGCGGGCAATTGAATGGCTATCCATACTACCTTTCTTGAATTCTTCACTACGACGCGACTTCTGTGTCAAGCGGGGTTAATGGTGGATATAGCGTGTAATGAACGATATATCTGCCAGTAAACCTTTTGCAAAAGCAATTGACAGACCTCTCAATACAGACCTCTCAATAGTTAGGCTAAGACATTTTTTTGGGGGAAAGCTACGCAGAACGCAGCTTTCTCTAAACAATATTGGGTTTACTTCAGCGTGTGGCGCTAAATCAAACGGGACAGGCTTATCAACAAGTGAATCGCGCTGCCAAAATGCAGCTATTATAGACCTTTGTGTCACGAAGTAAGGTGTATGGGCAGACAGCGAACTCTTTTGGCTCTGATTGTAGCTTTGGCATTGGTCGCAGCTTTTCTGATTGTGCGAACTCCGGTGCGGCTCGGGTTGGATTTGCGAGGCGGATCACAGCTGACCCTCCAGGTTCAGACAACGGAAGCTGTCCCTACCATTACGGAGGAAAAACTGCTGGCCGTTCAACAAGTGGTTGAGAATCGAATTAACGGGCTAGGCGTTGCGGAAGCGATTGTTCAAACCGCAGGCTCCGATCAGTTGATTATTCAGCTTCCCGGTGTGAGTGATCCTGAACAAGCTGAGCGCGTGTTGGGAGGAACGGCACAACTTGAATTTCGTGAGCAACAACGAGACACTGAAATCCAATCCCTCAGCACATTTCTTGCCCAGCGACAGGCGATTGAAGCCCAGGTCGATAACTTGAGTCGAGAAGAGTATCAGGCTCAACTTCAGGAAACGAATCGGGCGATCGCCGCCTTATTCCAATCTGCCTCTATTACTGGGGACAGCCTCCGCAATGCCTCAATTCAACCGCTGCCCAATGGCAACTTTTGGGAGGTGACTCTGGAGTTTAACACCGAAGGGGGCCAACAGTTTGCGGAGCTGACGAAAAACATCGCTGGAACCGGACGAACGTTGGGCATCTTTCTCGATGGGGTGTTGCTCAGTGCGCCCACGGTGGCCATTCAATATGCCGAAACTGGGATTGTTGGGGGGCGCGCTAGCATCACCGGAAGCTTTACGTTCGAAGAAGCCAATGAACTGGCCATTCAGTTGGAAGGGGGCGCGTTGCCCGTTCCTGTGGAAATCGTTGAGAATCGTACCGTTGGCGCAACGCTGGGACAGGCGAGTGTGAGACGGAGTCTGTACGCAGGGATCGGCGGGTTGCTGCTCGTCCTGATCTTTATGGTGATTTATTATCGACTGCCGGGGGCGATCGCCAATATTGCCCTCATCATTTATGCCACGCTCACCTTTGCTGTCTTTAGCCTCATCCAAGTGACGCTCACCCTGCCGGGGATTGCTGGATTCATTCTCAGCATCGGCATGGCCGTAGACGCCAATATTCTAATTTTCGAGCGCACCCGTGAAGAACTCAGAGCGGGACGCACCCTCTACCGTTCGGTTGAGTCCGGCTTTTATCGAGCTTTTTCCAGCATTCTCGACAGCAACATCACCACTCTGATTGTCTGCGGAGCGCTGTTCTTCCTGGGAACGGGTTTGGTGAAAGGATTTGCGTTGACCCTGGCGATCGGGGTGCTGATTAGCATGTTTACGGCGCTCACCTGTAGCCGCACCCTGCTTCTTGTCGCGCTGAGCATCCCCAATTTGCGCAAGCCCGAGCTGTTCTGTCCAAACCTGGATGCCATTAAACAAGCTCCAACTCAAGCGTCCCGTGGCTGATCTGCTTTTTGTCCTGTCGTGTTTCCCGTTGGCTTAATTATCCGTCTGAGAATGTCTATGAAACTTCACATTACAAAACAGCGATCGCTCTGGTGGACAATTTCTGCGGTTTTAATCATCATCAGTCTGATCTCGATGGTGGTGTCTTGGCAGCAAATTGGGGCTCCACTTCGGCCCAGCCTTGACTTTGTTGGAGGAACCCGAATTCAACTCGAACGCGATTGTTCAGTGGAGTCCGCCTGCGCAGAACCTGTGAGCGTCGCCAATCTGCGGGATGTTTTGGCCGAGCAGGGATATTCCAACAGCTCAATTCAGCTTTTAGACACAGAAGGTCAAGCCTTTTCGATTCGAACCTCTGAGCTGGATGTGGATCAGCGCACGGAACTCTTGGGTGCCATCGAAGAAGAAGTTGGAGCGCTCGACCCCCGCCGGACTCAGATTGACACGGTGGGGCCAACCATTGGGCGGCAGATTTTTAGAGCTGGTATCAGTGCCCTACTCGTCTCATTTTTTGGGATTACGGCGTACTTGAGCATTCGCTTTCGTCTAGATTACGCAGTGTTGGCTCTCGTCGCGTTATTCCATGACGTGTTCATCACGATGGGAGTTTTCTCCATCCTAGGGCTGGTGGCAGGCCGCGAAATTGACAGCTTGTTTATTGTGGCGTTGTTGACGATCGTAGGTTTCTCTGTGAATGACACGGTGGTCATCTACGACCGAATTCGTGAAACAAGCAAGCTGAGTCCGGAGAGGGATTTTGATGCGATCGTCGATGATGCGGTCAACCAAACCCTTGCCCGATCGATTAACACCACGTTGACAACGACGCTGACCCTGGTGGCCATCGTGATCTTTGGCGGAGAAACGCTGAAGTTCTTTGCCCTCGCGCTTATTGTTGGATTTATTCTTGGGGCCTATTCCAGTATTTTTGTTGCCAGTACCCTGCTGGGCTGGTGGCGAGAAAGGCATCCTGTCGCAATTGACGCAGCAGATGCGGATGCAGATCCCAATGTGGATGCCATATCAGAAACAGATGGGATCAGTGCTCCCACTATAGCCGATGATGCTGATGATTACGTCATAGAAGCCACGTTCGTGGATGCTTCAGAAGAAGAAGATTCTGAGAATGAAGCGTCACCTCCTGAGAAAGCTTGAGTCTGCCGAGTGGAGAAAAGCAATATGTACAAGGTGTTTGGAGATATGCTGTCGGGCAACTGCTACAAAGTTAAGCTGCTCATGCAGTTTCTTGA
>JAYKJC010000094.1:0-9068 GCA_035285885.1 Leptolyngbyaceae cyanobacterium
CTTGTGCTGTGTTTCAGTTTGACGCTGGGAGTGCTATTGTGGCAGAGCCGAAACATTCTCCTGGGGTTGTCTGACCATGATGTGAAACATCTGGAGCAGCGATTAATGCACATTCGCAAGCAAGGAAAAAGTCACCCCCTGTGGTCGAGTGTGTGTGATTCTCACAGGCTGCCATCCTACTATCCGGCCAAAAAGCCCCAACCTTAATTGGATAATGTCTGTGCCCATGACGCCTCCGATCGCCCAACCTGAGTCTTCTCAATCCCCAACCGCTCTCCACCCCAGGCTGCTGCATCCGCTGATGGGTGCGGATATTCGGACGCTCATTCAGGTGTTGATCACTAATGGTGGGGTTGCGCCTCAATGTTTTCCCCATGTCGCGTTGGCGATCGCCACCTCCATTGCCCGATGGCCCTTCACAGCGATCGAACAGTTTCGAGTCCGCACCCTTGACCGCACCCTGACAGATTCACCGCCGCCCATCTTCATCGTGGGCCATTGGCGCAGCGGCACGACATTTCTCTACGAACTTCTCTGCCAGTCGTCTCAGTTTGCTTACGTGTCTCCGTTTGCGGTCGGGCTCCCGTGGGATTTTCTCACCATTACTCAGCTTTTTGGTGGGCTGCTGGAGCGATCGCTCCCTGAGGATCGGTTCATTGATTCGATGGCGGTGACTCCCGACTCGCCCCAAGAAGACGAGATTGGACTCGCCAGCATGCAAGCGGTTTCTTTCTATCACGGGCTATATTTTCCCAGGCATTTGGCCCGCAACTTTAATGCGGGGATTTTTTTTGAGGGCTGTTCTCCCGCAGAGATTGAAACCTGGACGAATGCCTTTCAGCTTTTTCTCGCCAAGGTGCAAGCGCAAGATGCGACAAAGCCGTTACTGATTAAAAATCCGGTCTACACGGCGCGGGTCGCTCTGCTGCGAGAACTGTACCCCACGGCCAAATTCATCCACATTTATCGCAATCCCTATCGGGTGTTTCAATCGACGCGCAACTTTTATTGGAAACTCTTCAAAGAGCTTTCTTTGCAGCCCTTTCAGAATGCGGATGTCGATGCGTTGATTCTCAACAGCTATCCCCGGATGATGAGGGCGATCGCCCAAGATTCTGCCTCACTGCCCGCAAACCGCTGGATTGAACTGAGGTTTGAAGACTTTGAGCGCGATCCGGTGGCACACATTCAGCTCATCTATCAACAGCTCGAACTCGAAGGCTTTGACGCGGCTCAGCCTCACTTTGTTCAGTATCTAGAGTCTCGCAAGCAATATCAGAAAAATCAGTATTCGTTTTCTCAAGCCGATGCAGATACCGTGTATGCTCATTGGCATCCCTTTATTGATCAGTGGGGCTACCCATCACCGACTGCATTGATGACTTCATAGACTATGACTCAAACTGAGCGATCGCCCCAACCGTCTTCTCAATATGCATCGATTTGGAGCTACAAACCGTGGTGGTGTCAGCCCTGGAGTATTGTGCTGACCGGGGTATCCATCATCGGCGGGAGCTGGTATGTATTCAAGGTATGGTGGCTGACGGGACTTCTTGCAATCCCCACCCTCACCTGGATGTTTTTCTTCCTTGGGGTCTATCCTCGACTAATGAAGGATTTCATGGCGACCCCACACGAGCCAGAATCTCATAGCAGCTAACATTCGGTCACTGGCACATCTGTCTGTGGACTTAACGTAGTTGCAAAACCGCTATATCTTAAGACATGCGAAACAATCACTCGCCTATGGTGAGTGCGCGGTACGCTCAAGCCAATGTGTTCTCGTTGTAGAGAAGGGCGTATAACACCAAATCCGGTCTTAAAAACCAGTTTTCATTTTTTGGGAATGTCACGCTGCGCCTGGCACTCCCAAAAAATAATTCGGGACTTTTCTGGGCGGATTCAGTATTCGACCAGGGTGTAGAAGAACAGCCAGGGTGTAGAAGAACAGATAGAGAGTTGCCATCCTCAAACGTTTGACCCCAAATGAGTCAACCAACGGGACAGAACCGACGGAAAAATCTATGGGTTTTGGGCGCACTAATATCGGTGTCGTGGATTTTAATGCCTTGGGGAACTACGACAAAGGCTCAACAAGAATCACCCCAGCCAGAATCACCTCAAGTTGTGCGGGTCGGGCTCTATGAGAATCAACCCAAGATGTTCACCGATGAGAATGGCGACCCTGCGGGCTTTTATGCCGACATTCTCCGCTCCATTGCCGAGCAGGAAAACTGGGCCATCGAGTATGTGCCCTGTATTTGGCAGCAGTGTCTCGCCAGTATTGAGAGCGGCGACCTCGACCTGATGCCAGATGTGGCTTATTCTGAAGAGCGCGATCGCCGCTTTAACTTTAACCAGAAGCCCTTCTTTGTGAGCTGGTCTGTCGTCTACACCCACGCAGGCATCACCGTCGATTCTATTTTGGACTTAGACCAAAAACGTGTCGCTGTGCTGCGGGGAAGCATTCAATACGATGTCTTGGCTCAGCAATCTCAAGAATTTGACATCGATCCTCAGTTTGTCGAAGTCGATGACTTTGACACGATGTTTCAGTTGCTCGCCAACGGAGACGTAGATGCGGGGGTAGTCAATCGTTTTTTTGGCACCCAGGCCGAGCCTTACTATCCTTCGATCAAGGCAACCCCGATTCTGGTGCATCCTTCTCAGCTCTATGCGATCGCCTCAGACGGCAACGCTGCCCTGCTCGCCGCTGTCGATCGCCATCTGATCGCGATGAAGGCTGATCCAACATCGACTTACTACCAGGCATTGGAGCGCTGGTTGGAGCCAACTGACGAGAATACATGGGTTCACCTGAGATATGTCCTTCTAGGCATGGTGGCGTCAGCGGCAATTGTTGGCGTCGCGTCCATGCTCGTTTGGAATCGGAAACTGGCGAAGGAGGTGAAAGAACGAAAGCAAGCTGAGGAGCAACTCCGTGAGAGTGAACAGCGGTTTCGCAATGCGATCGCCCATGCCCCGTTTCCCATCATTATCTACGCCGACGACGGAGAGGTGTTACAACTCAGCTCCACATGGACGGAACTGACGGGCTACATTCACGACGACATTCCAACGATTCAAGCCTGGGCAGAAAAAGCCTATGGCGATCGCGCATCAGAGGTCTTACAAGAATACATCACTCCCAATTACGACATCGTTGCGCGCCGCGATGAGGGAGATTTCACCATTACGACTAAAGCGAACCGAAAACGCATTTGGCAATTTAGCTCCTCACCTCTCGGAACACTCGCCGACGGTCGCCGAGTCGCCATTTCAATGGCCGTGGACGTTACGGATCATCGGAAAATTGCACATGATTTGAGAGAAAGCGAAGCTCAAAGCCGCGCTATCCTGGCGGGCATCCCCGACCTCATCTTCCGCGTAGGTGCAGATGAGGTGTATCGGGGCTTCTCCACCTCCAATCGAGCTCATTCAGTGGTGCCGCCAGAGATTGACATTCAAGACCGATCGATGGCTGAGGTGCTGCCGCCTGAAATGGTCGAACGGCAGTCCCATTATCTGAAGCGAGCCTTAGAAACCGGGCACATCCAAATGTATGAACAACAGGTTAAGGTGGGCGATCGCCTCCAAGAAGAAGAAGTGCGGGTGGTCAAAAGTGGCGATGACGAGGTGCTGTTTATCGTTCGCGATATTAGTGAACGAAAACGTTCAGAAGCCGAGCGCCTGCAAACTGCAAAATTGCGCTCAGAGTTAACGCTCATCGAAAACTTGTTTGAAACCGTACTCGCAGGCTATTGGGATTGGGATATCCCAAATCACGTGGAATACTACAGTCCTGGCTTCAAGCGCATGTTTGGCTACGAAGACCATGAACTCGCCAATGTTCCCGAAAGCTGGCAGTCTCTCATCTTCCCTGAAGATTTATCAATCACCCTGGAGAACTACAAGAGCCACGTCAAAAGCCGGGGCAAAATCCCCTATTGCAATGAGGTACGCTACCGCCATAAAGACGGGTCAACCGTGTGGGTGATTAGCTCAGGCCAGGTCATCGAGTGGGATGCCCACGGCAATCCGCTACGGATGATCGGATGTCACCTTAACATTAGCGCCCGTAAACACGCCGAACAGGCTCTTGCTGCCAGCGAAACTCGGCTAAAAACATTAATTAATGCCCTGCCCTTCGGAGTTTGGGTACGAGATGCAGAAGATACGCTGATTCTACAAAACTCCATTGATATTGAACACTACGGCAATCAATTGGGCACTCGCCTTGATGATCTCAATTTTTTGCCAGAACACATCGCTCGGTACCAAGCCCATAAAGCAAAGAACAAAGTTGGAGAACCCTATTCATGGGAAACCATGGAACGTGTGAATGGAGAGGATCGTTCATTCTTGCGGATTGAAACACTTTGGAATGAGCCGGGAAAAGGAATTGGGATGCTGGGAGTGGCCATTGATGTGACGGAGTTGAAGCAAACAAAAGAAGCCTTACAAATTAGCGAAGAAAGACTAAGCACGCTGGTTAATGCACTTCCTTTAGGGATTTGGGTAAGAGACGCCCGAGGTCGTTTGGTGCTGCAAAACAGTGAAGACATAGCTCGTTTTGGCAAAATCATTGGCACTGATTTAGAAAGTGACTCTATTCCTTCAGAATGGGCCTCAATTCACGATGACATTAAGCAGCGCTGCCTTGTGGAAGGGCCAATTCAATATGAACGCCAGGAAGTCATTCATGGAGAACTCCGAACATTCTTACAAATTAATGCCACGCTGCCCGATCTCGACGGAGGCGTCGGGCTATTTGGAGTTTCCATTGACATCACAGATCGCAAACGTTCCGAAGAGCAAATTCACCAATATGCTCTTCAGCTAGAGTCAATTAATAAAGAGCTGGAAATGTTTACCTACTCGGTGTCTCACGACCTGCGGGCACCCCTGCGCCACATCGGAGGATTCATCAGTGCCCTCAAACAGCAACTTGAAGAAACAAACGCCATCCAAGATGCCAACGTGGCTCACTACCTTAAGCGGATTCAGGGCAGCAGCAAGAAAATGACGGCATTGATTGAAGGACTCCTCACCCTTTCTCGGGTGGGGCGACGGGAGATGGCGCAGCGTGCTGTCAATCTTCAGAAAATCGTTCGAGCGATTATGCGCAGCATGCAGTCTCTCCCACCGGAAGAGGTGCGACTCGACGATAGCGACACGCCCAGTCCCGATATGCCCCAGACGCCTGAGTTCATTGTGCATGAGCTTCCCACAGTCGAAGGGGATGAAACGCTTTTATATCAGGCTTTCTATAACTTAATCGACAATGCAGTGAAATTTAGTCGCGATCGCCATCCTCCCCGTATCGAAATTGGTGTCCTTGAGCCGTCCTCCAGCGAAAATCAGTACACGATTTTTATTAAAGACAACGGCGTTGGTTTTGATATGACCTATGCCGATCAGCTGTTTGCGGTATTTCAACGCCTGCATTCTGCTTGCGACTTTACTGGCACAGGTATTGGCCTCTCCATCGTTCAGCGCATCATTCATCGTCATGGAGGAGAGATTTGGGCCGACAGTCATCCCGACAGCGGCGCGTGTTTTTATGTAAAGCTCAAAACTGCTGCTCAAGAGGAGCAAGGCTGAGAGACCTGTTATGATCGGGGTATTGACAGGGACGCTGTTCAATTTCTTGGTATTGAGCACGTCATTCGTGCGACTCAGCACATGGGTTTGTATGGATGCGCCTAAATCAGCCTCCGATTTCTTAAACGCCTATCCACTTCCATTTGAGATCTGTCCCAAATATGATGATTGGCTCTCTTGAAACATCTTCAGATGATAGCCTAGCTTTTTCACTCGATGAGTTTAATGGCGATCGCCCTCTTCGACTGTTAATTGTTGAAGATGTTCAAGAAGATACCGAGCTGATTGTCCTCACCCTCGAACAAACGGACATTCCCTTTGTCTATGATGCTGTAGACACCCTCCATGCATGTAAGCAATGTCTTCAGAGCAATCCCTACGATGCCATCCTCTCAGACTTTCGTCTCCCCTCAGGAACGGCCTATCAAGTCCTTGACCTCGTGCGACACTTTAAGTGTGAGGTACCCATCATTCTGATCACCGGAACGTTGGGAGAAGAAGCAGCGGTTGATTGCATTAAAGCAGGCATCACTGACTATATCCTAAAAGATCACTTGGTTCGATTACCGATGGTGTTGGCGCGATCGCTTGAGGAATTTGAGCTGCGAAGGCAACGCCGTTTGGCTCTAGAGAAACTTCAGGAACAGGCTCTCCATGAGCAACTGTTGAATCAGATTAGTCAAACGCTGAATTCAAAGCTTGAGCCTAACTATGTCCTAAACACAATTGTTCAGCTCATCGGGACATCCTTTGAAATCGATGTGGTGTTCATCGTGGCCGTCATGGCGGATCATGGACGAGTCATCACCGAATGGCGCACCGACCCCAGTCTTCCCTCCTGTTTTGATCTGTGTGAATCGTCTCAAGACTGGTATGAACTCTTCTCTTCAGAGTTTTGTGCGTCTACCAGTTCCCTCTTTCATTGCCAGAATCTATCGAGCCTCCAACTCCAATCATCCATTTTGAATCGGTTAAGAATGGCGCAGATCCATTCGTTATTGGGGGTGCCCATTTTCATTCGAGATGCCTTCTTTGGCGGACTTTGCCTGGGGTCAACCGACAAGACGCGGCAATTTCAAGCGTCTGAAGTTCATCTGCTTCAACGGATTGCCGACCAAACGGCGATCGCCCTCCAAAATGCTCAAAGCTATGAAACTCTAGAACACATCGTTCAAGAGCGGACTCGCGAACTCCAGCAGCAAAAACAGCTCGCTGATGCGGCTAATCAGGCAAAGAGCCAGTTTCTCGCCACCATGAGCCATGAATTGAGAACACCGTTGACCAGCATTTTAGGCTTCTCAAGCGTGCTGCTCCAGGAAATTTATGGCCCGCTGCAACCCAAACAATTGAAGTATCTTGAGGCGATTTACACCTCAGGAGAACACTTACTTTCGCTGATTAATGACTTGCTGGATCTGTCCAAGATTGAAGCGGGGCGCGAAGAGCTAGAGATTGCCCTCTTCCCTATCACAGAGGTGTGTCACGCGTGCATTACGCAAATCCAGGATCAGGCTGATGAAAAGGAATTGACGGTTGAGCTGGCGATCGCTCCCTCCATCACGTTAATCAAAGGCGACATGCGGCGAGTCAGACAAATTTTGCTGAACTTGATGAGCAATGCCGTCAAATTTACCCATACGGGCGGCATCACTGTAACCGTCGAGCAGAGCGAGGAAACCGTTCACATTGCCGTTCGAGACACGGGCATTGGCATCTCCGAATCCGATCAGCTGGAGCTGTTTCAGCCGTTTCGTCAGCTCGACAGTCGGCTAGACCGCCGCTACGGAGGAACCGGACTGGGACTGGCCCTATCGCAAAAACTGGCGCAATTACACGGCGGGCACATCAGCGTTGACTCTCGCCCGGATCACGGCAGTTGCTTTACCTTACATCTGCCCCTGCACATCGAGCCTCCCACCCCACCGAAGGATATTCCTTGCAGTTAGTCTTGATTCCTGCCTTATCGAATCCTATGACTTCATTGACTGACAAAACTTATGCATAGATTCCTCACCCTAGCCCTCTCCCCACGCCCCATTCCCTATCCTCATTCCCCATCCCCCATTCCCTTCACTCTTCCACTACAAATATCCCCTCGGCGTGATCAACCAATGCTGGTACTCAACCGTGCTGTGATTGCCAATGAGAATCACCGTCAGCATATCAATTGGGTGTTCTAGAAACGTACCCAGGGTAGCGAGGGTGATGTTCTCATCGGGTCGATACGCTGAATGGACGATCGCCACAGGCGTTTCAGGGGATTTATATGTCAAGCAAATGGATTGGGCGATCGCAATATTCTCCGTTCGTTTCTTAGATTTGGGGTTGTACAGAGCGATCACAAAATCACCCTGCGCCGCTGCTTCTAAGCGTTTTTCAATGACGGGCCACGGGGTTAGCAAATCGCTCAGGCTAATTGAGCAAAAGTCATGCATCAGGGGCGTCCCGACTCGGGCGGCAGCAGCTTGCAGCGCCGACACCCCCGGAAAAACTTCGACTTCAGGCGTTCGACCATTCCACTGTTGCTGCTTCAGCGATTCCATCACCAGGCCCGCCATCCCATAAATTCCCGAATCTCCCGACGAAATGACAGCCACCGTCAGCCCCCAATCTGCCAGTTGAATCGCTCGATCTGCCCGCTGCCTTTCTTCGGTGATCTGAAATCGCTCCACGATTTGTCCCGGTCGCAGCAGTGGAGCCACCAAATCGAGATACAGGCCATACCCAATCACCACGTCTGCGCGGGCGATCGCCCCTTGAGCCGCTGTCGTCATCTGATGAATCGCTCCAGGCCCGGTGCCAATCAGCAGCAAACACCCTGATCGTCCGGTATATTCCCGAGGCGACTGGGCAATGGCGATCGTCGCTGCTCCCGGCTGTCCCTCTAACCGCACAATTTGTTTCGAGACCTGCAATTGTGCCTGATCCAAAGCAGCCTGATGTTCTAACGCATCCTGCTTGAGAACATCCTGCTTGAGAACATCCTGCTTGAGAACATCCTGATTTGAGCCTTCTTCCACGTGCGAGACTGAAACGTGCGCAACAGGGAAATTCGAGACGGGATACGCTGCCGCCATCAACGCCGCCGCTTCGGCAACGCTTGCCGTCCCCACTTCCTGACGCACCACCTCTGATGGCGTCGGCACGGTGATGCCATTCAACTCGGATGCCGAGAAACACCGCAGGGGCCACTGGCGATCGCCACACAGTTCCACCAGCCCTACTTCATCGGCTTTGATGTCAAGGGTCGCAATTCCGGCGATCGCCCCTTCTGCCAAATGAGCCGACCGACACGCCTGCTGAATCCCGTACTCAATCACCTCACGAGACGTGCCCCGCTCACAGCCCACGCCGACCCACAGGACACGCGGATGCCACTGCGCCTTCGGCATGCCTTCAGTCTCTGAAAACCGTCGCTGAACCGGACTAATCCACAGTCGCGCATTGGCGGGTGGGGGAGGAGC
>JAYKJC010000095.1:0-7991 GCA_035285885.1 Leptolyngbyaceae cyanobacterium
TCCATACTATAGCCTTACGTAGATGTGTGTGTAGAACGCCCACAGTCCACGCATTCTGCACGTGTTTAACGTCCGAATTCTTAAGCAAAAAAATACCCCTCAACTGGGTTGAGAGGCGCTTACTCTAGCTGAGTCTTAAACTGTAGCGCTGTGCGTGTCGAGCCAGTACAGGAATATGAGGCGCGTCGCGCCCCACATTCCCGCTTGTGTACTTCATGCGGTTGCACACCGCTATATATCCGGGTCGTCCTCAAGATGTCAGAACATTGGATGTAAGAACATTGGGCGATCGCCCCCCGAACACCCAATGCTCTGACGGGTATTCCTTACACGGGAGAATTGATCAGCCCTGGGTGATCTTCCGGGCGAGGGCCAGGAGCAGGCCAGAAGAAACGGCGATCGCCCTCAGCAATGGGCTTGTCATTAATACTCGCCTCTCTACGCCGCATCAGTCCCTCTTCATCAAACTCCCAATTTTCATTGCCATAGGCTCGATACCACTGACCCGCATCATCGTGCCATTCGTACTGAAAGCGGACGGCAATGCGATTCTCGCCAAAGGCCCACATTTCCTTCACCAGACGATAGTCCAGTTCCTTATCCCACTTGCGTTTCAGAAAGGAACGAATGGCTTCTCGTCCCTGGAAAATCTCAGCTCGATTCCGCCAATGGCTGTCTTCGCTGTAGGCCATCGAAACCCGATCCGGATCACGGCTGTTCCATGCATCTTCAGCCATACGAACTTTCTTGATAGCGTCCTCCTGACTAAACGGAGGTGCGATTTTAGTCGGTGCCATAGCGATTTACGCCCAATCCTTACCCTAAAGGAGTCAATCAAAAGACCGTTTTTACCACTTCTTATAAGGCAAGAACTTACCGCACATGGTCACTTTGACGCGATCGCCCTTCGGATCTTCTTCTTTCTCAACGTCAATCGAGAAGTCAATGGCGCTCATAATACCGTCGCCAAATTTCTCGTGAACAACCGCCTTCACAGGCATTCCATACACCTGCATGATTTCATAGAAGCGATAAATGAGCGGATCTGTAGGAATTACAGGCTCCAGCGAACCTTTGAGCGGGCATTCCGTCAGCTCATCTGCTAAATCGGTACTCAGCCCTAAAGTCGTTAACAGTTTTTCGGCTTCCTCCTGGGATGCACTCGCTTGGCGGTACATCACTGCTGCGATCCATACATCGTCTCGTCCGACAGCCTTCTCAAGCTCCTCAAAGCTAACCCCACTTGCTTTCTTTGCCGCCAACAACTTTTGAGTAATTTCGGATAATGCCATAACTCACACCTCAAGTTAATTTATCTAATGTACCTGTCAAACGTACTCAAATCTACATCCAACGTATAGCGGTGACGAGGTAGCCTCGACGCTACCGCCTCAATGCAGCTTCGACTATGCAGCTTTGCTCACTCGCGCAGCTTCTACGGCACGAGTTTCTCGGAATAAATGACTTTCCATCTCTGCCTTCAAGTCGTGGTAGGCAGGATGCTGATCAATGGTCTCGCGGTTGCGAGGACGAGGGAAGGGAACCTCTAAAATTTCGTCGATCTTTGCCGCTGGGCCACGGGTCATCATCACAATCTTATCCGACAGCAACAATGCTTCTTCGATGCTGTGGGTAATCATGATCACGGTTTTGCGATCGCGCTCCCAAATGCGCTCAATTTCATCTTGAAGAAAACCCCGAGTCAGAGCATCCAGTGCCCCAAACGGTTCGTCCATGAGCAGAATCTTAGGATTAATGGCCAGGGCGCGGGCAATCCCGACCCGCTGGCGCATTCCCCCCGACAGCTCATGGGGATGCTTACGCTCAGCTCCGTGAAGACCGACCAGTTCGATATGATCCGCCACAATATTCTTGACCCGATTGGGAGCCATTTTGGGATAGACGGTTTCCACCGCAAAGCGAATATTGTCCTCAACAGTCATCCAGGGCATCAATGCATAACTCTGGAACACCATCCCGCGATCGGGGCCAGGTCCGCTAATCGGGGTGCCGTTCAGCAGAACTTCTCCCCCCGTTGCCGGAGACAATCCCGCAATGATATCGAGCAGAGTTGACTTACCACATCCCGAAGGCCCAATGATGGAGACAAACGTATTCGGCTCAATCTCCATGCTGATATCTTCGATCGCCATGAAGTCGCGCGACGTCTTACCCGTTAGCTTATTGAGAAACCCCTTCTTTCCTGGAAAGACCTTCGTCACACTTCGAATCGAAACGTGAGCCGATACTAAATCTCCGTCCGATGACATCATTGAGTTACTCATTGCTGCAATACTCATGACTTACTCCCAAATGAAACCATCCGCTCTAATGCGCCAAAGATGCTGTCCAGAGCAAGACCCACAAACCCGATAATAAAGATCGCTACCAAAATATTTGGAATATACAAGTTATTCCATTCATTCCAGATAAAGTAGCCCAATCCTGTTCCCAAGAGCATCTCTGCCGCAACAATCACCAACCAGGCAATTCCCATGCTGATGCGCAGACCCGACACAATATTCGGCAACGCCGCCGGAATAATCACCTTAAAGATGGTTCGCATCCGGGAGGAACCCAGCGTCCGCGCCACATTCAGGTAGTCAGGATTAACATTGGCTACCCCAAAAGCAGTGTTAATCAGGGTCGGCCAAATACTGGAAATAAGAATGATAAACACCCCCGTTTGCTCAGAATCCCGAAAAATATAGAGGCCGAGCGGTAGCCATGCCAGGGGAGAAACGGGCTTCAATAGCTGAACATAGGGATTGAATGCCTTATAGGCAACGGGTGAAATCCCAACTAAAATACCGAGCGGAATGGCGATGAGTGACGCCAAAATGTAACCGATCGCCACTCGTCGCAGGCTAATCAACAAATTCCAGCCAATGCCCAAATCATTGGGGCCGTTATTAAAAAAGGGATGAGTTGTCCACCACCATAACTCCTGAAGGGTCTTAGAGGCTGTGGGCATTCCTTTTGCAAAAATCCCTAGTCGCGCCCCTATTTCCCAAACCAACAAAAATGTGATTAAAGACCCAAGAAAGAGAAGAACGGCTCGCGTATTTTCATTCAGAAAAGGCGAACTTCGATCAGCCCCTTGGTACTGTCCAATGGTTGCCTTACTAACTGCCATAAATCTTCTGATACCTCGAATGCGTCATTGAGTGCGTCTTCTCATCACAGTGAAGGCGGGCGATTGAGACACCCCATCACCCGCCCCGCAGATACCCCTTACTACACACCGAACTTATCGATTTGACCCTTGACATACTCGCTTGGGTTCGCTGGGTCGAACTCGTCGTAGGCCAACGTCTCAGTCCGGTAAATTTCATCCGGGGGTGACTGACCTAACTCTTCAGCCAACTCCCGTGCCAAGTCAGTTAAGAAAATATCTTGTCCAACCTGATCATAGGTTTCATCAGTAATGACCTCGGCAGCTTTGCCATCGCCCTGCAAATCCCAGCGCACAAGCTGAGACGAAATCCAGTTCGCGAAGCTTTGCCAGGGGTAAGGATCGAAATCAATCCGATCCGGAATCTCAAAGGAATTGCCTTGACCGTCCTCAAAGTTTCCGGTCAGTACTGCTTCGACGACCTCCACAGGCTGGTTCAAGAAAGCCCGTTCAGAAATTGCAGAGGCAATCTCAGGACGATTCTCCAGATTACTCGCATAGCCTGCTGCCTCGATGATGGCTTTGTTCAACGCTCGGAAGGTATTTGGATTCTCATTAATCCATTGATCACTCGCTGCAAACGCACAGCATGGATGTCCAGGCCAAATATCTTTAGTAATCTTGTGAATATATCCTACCCCTTCGAAAACAGCCCGCTGGTTGAAGGGATCGGGCATAAGATATCCATCAATGTCTCCCGCTACAAGCTGGGCAATGCTATCCGGTGGAGGAACCGGACGAATCTGCACATCCACGTCTGGATCAATGCCGCCCGTTGCCAGGTAATAGCGCAACAGCAAGTTATGCATGGAATAAGGAAACGGAACGCCAAGGGTGAAGCCCTTGAAATCTTCAGGGCCATTCACATTGCCCTTATGTCGCTCAGCAATCGTAATGGCCTGGCCGTTGATGTTTTCAATGCTGGCAAGCTTGACGCCAAAGGCCGCAGACCCTAAACCAAGGGTCATCGCGATGGGCATCGGAGCCAGCATGTGATATGCGTCTAACTCTCCGGCGATCGCCGAATCCCTTACTGCCCCCCAACTTGGCATCTTCACCACTTTAGCGTTTAAGCCGTGCTTCTCGTAAAACCCTAGAGGTTCCGACATAATAATCGGCGTTGCACACGTGATGGGGATAAAGCCAACCTGGAGGTCGGTCTTCTCAAGTCCCTCAACAGGCGCAGCCTCTGCTCCAGAATCCACCGCCACATCGTCAGTCGGAGCCTGACAGTTGGTTAGGGTAACTAACGCTGCTCCGAGGGCTAAATTTCGCAAAAATTCACGCCGATGTAATCCACTCGTGCGAACCGTATCTGAAAAGAACAGTCCGGCTTGAGGGCCAAATGCAGCAGCAAAGGCATTCTCTAATCCCCCCGCCTGCTTCGCAAGAGCCAGAACTAGCTTTTCTCTCTTGGGATTGCCTCGACCCGCCACCTTCAAGAACAACGCCTTCCGAAGCTCATAGCTATTGAGCTTATCGGCTGCTTTCAATTGAGAATCTTTGTACAGCCCCATCTTCACGAGGTCATCCAACATGTCGATTGGATCTTGGGGCATCGACTGCATAAATTCCCAGTGATCGCGGGCAAGATGCGCACCGCCGCACACGACGCAAGCCCGTTCGAGATCCGTCAATTGCCCTCCAAAAGATGACAAACTTGCAAACCGATTCTTATTACGTGTTGATGTTGTAACCATAGTACCGTCAGTTGAACTCCATCAATTTTTGGAAATGCCAGCGGGCGTGTTGATAAGTAAAGTATCAGTTGTGCTAGAAAATTACATTGGACATTTTTTAGAACATCATTGGACATTTTTTCGATCGCACCGATCTTGCGCGAAGTTCTCCTAGATCACGTGGGCACTGGAGGATGCGCCTACGAAGCGGCATCCACAGACTGTAAAGTCGTGGTCGATCGCCACGACTGGGGGGGCATTCCATGGACTTGCCGAAACTGCCGGACAAAATAGCCCACGTCGGCATAGCCCACAGCCTCAGCCACTTGCTTGACGGGCTTTGCCGTGTTGAGCAACATCATCCGAGCCTGCTCCATTCGTCGCTCAATGATCCATTGCTTCACCGTTCGTCCGGTTTGAGCTTGAACCAGATTCGTTAAATATGCAGGCGAATACCCCGCAACTTGAGCAACATCGCGGAGATTAATGGATTGCTGATAGTGAGTTTCAATGAAGCGAAACACCTTATCGAGCTTAGGACAGTCAGGAAAGATGCTTGTCGTTGCAGGTGTGAGTGAGGAAGGTGATGAGATAGCTTTTGACTGACCGCTTTTTGAATTGAGCGTGCTTTTTTGAGCTTGAGGTAACCGATTCTGATTGAAGAGGGTGAGCAGGGCAGTGTGGCGTTCGAGACGTGTGGCGATCGCCCCCAAAAACTGATCCACGGTGCAGGGCTTTGTCAGATCATCATCTGCTCCCATCTCCATGCCCTGCCGCAAGTCCGCCATCGTCACCTTGGCGGTGAGGAAGATGAAGGGAATCGCAGCGGTTTTAGGATTCTGTCGGAGCGATCGCAACACCTCATAGCCATCCATGTCCGGCATCATAATGTCGCAGACAATGAGCGACGGCTGATGCGCCTGAGCCAGAGCAATCCCTGTGGTTCCACTATCAGCTCCGAGTGCGAAAAACCCTTCAAAGGTGAGGCACTTCAGAAACAAATCTCGAGTTTGTGACTCATCCTCAATGATGAGAATCTTTTTAACCATCACTCTTCAACTCTTCGAGATTTAGACACAACCTGATTACCAAAGCTGTTAATCATTACTTAAGGATTTATGTCTTTAGAAAGAAGAGTGTGGTGTACTGCACTACAGTCTGGTCAACATTACCCAGTGCTATCCTCCGTCTCACCTCTGAGATGATAGCGATGCTATCATTCTTGATAAGATCTTCTGCATGTCTTTATTTCTCAGGAAAAGCTTAGAATGGCTAATTTAATTGTCCGCAACATTGATGACGCTATCGTACAAGCCCTGAAGCAACGGGCGAGTCGCCGTGGAGTTAGTGCTGAAGCTGAACACCGTAAAATTCTTGAACAAGTTTTACTTCATCCTGCAAAAATATCGTTTGCCGAAGCCCTTCAATTGATTCCCACTATCGGCAAGGATTCAGATTTCGAACGGGTGCAAAATGACACAGCCAAAGATGTATTTGATTGATACCAATATCATCAGTGAGTTGCGCAAGCAAAACAAAGCAAACCCTGGTGTTCGGCAATTTTTCCAAAGTGCGATTGAGCAGGGCGATCGCCTTTACATCAGCGTGATTACTGTAGGTGAACTGCGTAGAGGCGTTGAGATCATTCGTCATCGTGGCGATCAACTGCAAGCAGAGCGTTTAGAAACTTGGCTACAAAGCATTCTGGACGACTACGCCGACTACATCCTCGATTTCACTCCTATTGAGGCCCAAGTGTGGGGACGGCTGTGTGTTCCTCACCCTCGCAACACCCTCGACAAACAGCTAGCCGCTACAGCTTTGGTCAATGGCCTCACTCTAGTTACTCGCAACGTCAGCGACTTTGTCGGAACAGGGGTGCCGCTGATCAATCCATTTGAAGAGAGCGGATGAGGGGAAAGGGCGATCGCCCCACCTGCCCCAAACCATATTATTCTGATCGTCATGGGAAATCATGAGGATCAACTGACAAGCGAAGAACTCAAGCAACTCCGTCGCCAGTATCAACTGATTTTGAATGCAGTGGGTGAGGGCGTGTACGGGCTTGATCTGGATGGTAACGCGACCTTTGTGAACCCAGCAGCGGCGGCGATGATTGGCTGGGACGTTGAGGATTTGATTGGCAAATCGATGCATGCGGTGCTGCATCATTCTCACCCCGATGGCTGTGCCTATCCCCGTGAGGAATGCCCAATTTATGCGGCGTTTCATGATGGGGTGATTCATCGCGTGACGAATGAAGTGTTCTGGCGTAAGGATGGCACGCAGTTTCCGGTGGAATACATTAGCACGCCCATGCGCGATGAGCAGGGACAGCTGATTGGGGCAGTGGTGGCCTTTCGCGATATTACTCAGCGCAAGTGGGCCGAGTCGGTGCTTCAGCGAGCCAACGAAGAGTTGGAGCTAAAGGTTCAAGAACGCACGTCAGAACTGCGAGATTTGAATAGTCAACTCAAGGAACTGAATGAGTTGAAATCGAGATTTGTGGCGATGGTCTGTCATGAGTTTCGCAATCCGCTCAACAATATCAGCCTCTCGTTGTCGTCGTTCAAGCGCTATGAGGCGCAGCTTTCCCTGGAGCAAAAGCATGACTATCTCAGTGGCATTGCCGAAAATGTCGATCGCATGACCCAAATGATTGATGACATTCTGGTGATTAGTAAGATTGAGGCCAGACGTTTAGAAGTTCAGCATTCGCGACTCGATGCGGTGGCGTTTTGCCAGGGGTTGATTGATGAACTCTCGACGACCTTCAACCGGGCGATCGCCCTTCACTGCCGTCGCAAGTCCCTTCGAGTTGACCTGGATGCACAACTGCTGCGGTCGATTCTCACCAACATTCTCACCAATGCAATTCATTATTCTCCTGACGGCAGTCCGATTGCGCTCAAGCTCTTTTGCCACAAGCATTATGTGGTGTTTCAAGTGACGGATCAGGGCATTGGTATTCTAGAGGGCGATCGCCCCTCCATTTTTGAGCCTTTTCAGCGAGGTAAGAATGTTAGCAACATCCCCGGCACGGGATTGGGACTCAATATTGTGAAGCGGTTTGTAGATTTGCAGCAGGGTAAGATTGAGGTCGAAAGCGAACCGGGACAGGGAACGACCTTTCGCGT
>JAYKJC010000096.1:0-7294 GCA_035285885.1 Leptolyngbyaceae cyanobacterium
CGATCTGAATGCGCGAATAGGCATCATAGATTCTGCCGGGGTAATTCTTAAGGATAAATTTCTCTCGCTCTTCAGTAATCATAAATTGATAGATGAAGGTGGGCGCCATAAGACGGTTAAATAGGTAATTAAGATATACTGGCAGGGTTACCCGGTCAGTGAAATTAGTCTGCCAGATGATTTTGCTCACAGAACCCTTCGGGGAAACGGTGGATGTGAGTCTCGATTTAGAGAGCAAAACGAATCTTTTTTTCGGAAATAGAAAATGAAAGACGAAGCAATAGAGTTTCGCTAAGTTAGCAAACAACTTAATAATGCTGCGTACAAGAAATACTATTAATGAGTTCAAAGCGAACTCGTCTTTAGGAGATTCCAGGCTACGGGCGTCCCTTTCGTGACACTTTGGGCGAGCGCTTTCCCAACTATCTCGTGGAAATACTTTGGTGCCAGTCCCTTCCCTGGCCGGATACGTCTAATGTCCTCTTGGGTTATAACGTGCCCCGACGGAAGATCCTTTACAAAGTAAATCGATCTCCTTAGGACGACGTTACCTTTCTCTGCTAATTGCCTCTCGAATCCGGCAGAGCCAAGAGCTGCCCAAGCATCTCCTGTCTCTCGACATAACCTCTGTAATTCCGAGGGCTCAATCGAAAATTCGCTATCGGGTCCTTTATCGGCTCGACTAAGGGTGAAATGTTTTTCAATGAGACAAGCGCCCAATGCAGTTGCAGCGACTGCCGCCGTGGTTCCAATGGTGTGATCCGATAAGCCGGAAACGACACCAAAGCGCTCCGCTAACCTCGGGATTTGAAGCAGATTCGACTGCTCAATTGGCGCAGGGTAGCTACTTATACAGTGAAGTAGCGCCAGCTCTCGGCAACCAGCACTTCGGGCACAATCTACAGCCTCCCCAATCTCGACTTCTGACGCCATCCCGGTGGAGATTATCATTGGTTTTCCCGTGCTAGCTACATAACTCACCAAAGGGAGATCAAGCACCTCGAAAGATGCAATCTTATATGCGGGAGTATTTAAATCCTCAAGGAGGTCAACAGCAGACTCATCAAATGGCGTCGAGAAGACAGTTATACCTATTGTTTTACCATACTCAAATAGCGGCTCATGCCACTCAAATGGCGTCGCTGCCCACTTGTACAAGTCATATAGTTTAAACCCATCCCACAATCCCCCTTTGATTATGAAATCAGGCAAACTACAGTCGATAGTCATCGTCTCTGCCGAGTAAGTTTGCAACTTAACAGCATCAGCTCCACAGTCTTTCGCCGCGGCAATCATCTGTAACGCTCGCTCAATAGACCCGTTATGGTTTGCGGAAATCTCCGCAATAATAAAAGGCTTGTGGCTACTACCTATAATGCGATTATTGATTTTCATTTCGCTTAAAAAATATGATTTAGGTTGATTGATGATAGACTAGAAAGTGTTCCTCAGATTTTTTTTTAAAACCCAAAGCCTCAAAAATTCTCCGTGATGGAAAATTATCTCGCTTAACCCGACCGAAGAGCGATACATCGCTTTTTGTCTGTCTAAAAACCGAAAGTGCTTCTGCGAGCATTTTTGTCCCGAGACCCAAGCCCCTAATAGGCGCCCAGAGGCCATAATGAATCTCCCACTGAGTTCCATCGCATTCAAAACGAACCTGGCCAATCGGCAGTTCCTCCAAAGTCTCAATAACAAACAGCATGCAGTTTTCTTTATCCTTAAGTTTCGAAACAAGCCAACGATGATGGGATTCCGGCGAAATTAGGGATCCTTCGAACGCGTTCTTACGAACCAGCGGATCATTAACCCACCCCAAGAGAAGGCTCTCGTCTTCATGACGAGCACGTCTTACTTTTAAGCAGGTGTTCACCGTTAGGGCCAAGAGATCGGTTACTCGATTAATGCCCTTTCCATCAACGAGACTCATACATTTTGATGACCACTCTTCGATATTGGCGGATTGAACTATTTTCTTTAATTCACCGAAAACTTCATCTCTGGAAACTGTCTTGTGATCACCGATCAAACGTATTATCTTTTGCTTATCTAAGTGACGAGCAATTGGTATTTGATTTTCAGCCATGGTAATAACGAGTGCTGGAGCCCCTAAACAGCATCGCTCCCACGTTGTTACGCCCCCAGCCCCGATTACGAGGTCAGCGCTTGCTGTTAAGGACGCGAGAGACGGAAGCGATTTGTGAAGCGTAATATTTGAGTGGGGTACGATTAATTCATTGATGGTGTCTAAGTGTTTAGATTTAGAGTTAATTACAACATCAAGTCGGATATCCGATCTTCTCAGATCGATGAAGGCCTCGGTTGTCATTTGAGTCAAATTCGAGGGATCATATCCACCAAACGAAACTAGGATTTGACGAATTGGACCAGTGCGGATAGAGATACTTGAGCGACGCCTTGAATATTCGGAGTCAATCAATGCATACCGGGGTCCCAGAAAACGAATACATGTATCTGGAGTAATGTTTCTGTAACGTTTTTCAAATTCAGATATAAAATTATGATCTACGATTAAATTACAATCGTGTGGTCGATCAGCAAGATCATCAATTACCATAATTTTCTTCGTATATGGGCGAAGCTGAACCTCCCAACGTTTATCTAACGCATAATGATCGACTACTAACCAGTCAATATCTTTTGATCCGATAGCGTTAATGGTTTGCGCAGCGTCGACCTGCCAAGGAACGGCGAGCCAGCCCGCATACGCGGATGAAGTCTCCTGGTCTTGGGAGGGTTTTGGGATCTCCGGATCTTTCAGCGAGCTTAAGCTGAATCCCTCAGAACTAATCCGATCATGAAGGTTGCCCTCTAGGTCACGACTTATAAAAAAACTTTCTGCGCCGAGCTCTCTTAGGGACCTTGCTAGGGCAAGACACCGGATGACATGGCCTGATCCTATTTCAAGTGAGGCATCGACACGAAAAACAACCTTCATGATTTAGGCTCAATTATTGAATGACTGCCGCACGGGAATACCGACTGTGGCCATCGACTTTTTTGCTTCAGCTGGCGTTTGTTCAGTAAAGTGAAACATACTTGCTGCAGCTACTGATGAAGCCCCGGCCTGCTGAACTGCATCGATCATATGTTGATAGTTTCCAGCGCCGCCAGATGCGATGACGGGAATACTCACTGCTGCGCTAACCGCAGCAACCAAATCAAGGTCGTAACCCTGCATCGTGCCGTCCCGCTCAATTGATGTAATGAGTATTTCTCCCGCACCGCGGCCCTCGAGCTCTCTTACCCAGCTAACTACATCACGTCCTGTGTCTCTTTTTCCCGCCTCGCTAAAGCATATCCATCTCCCGTCGCCATCTGTCCCCCGCACGTCAACGCTGGCTACAACACATTGCGTACCATAGAGCTTGGCAATCTCACTTATAAGCTTAGGGTTATCATAAGCGGCTGTATTTACACTGACTTTATCAGCACCATTTCGCAAGAAGAAACCTACTTGCTCCACGCAACGAATACCTCCACCTATTGTCAAGGGCACAAAGCACTCGCTTCCGAATTCTCCGAATGTTTCATAGTCGGGGGGCTTAACACTCCTGTGGGCATCTATATCGACGAGTACGAGCTCATCAACATCACGCTGGTTGTACACTTTAATTGCCGGTAAAACCGATCCAACTCGTCGCCAGCTATCAAAGCCAACGCCCTTTACGAGACCAAAACTTCTCCAAAGCAAGGTTGGGATTACTCTAACTTTCAGCACTCTGGTCCCCACACGAAGTTATTTAAAACCTTCAAACCGGCTCTAGAACTCTTCTCTGGGTGAAACTGTGTCCCCCATACCCTTCCGTGGTTAACAACTGCGGCGATTTCAACGCCGTATTGGGTAGTTGCCACGCACTCCCGCTCAGACTGAAGCAGAAACCCATAACTATGAACAAAATAAAAGTCTGTGCCCTTAGGAACTCCTTTTAAAAGATAGTTCTCTAGGCGCGGTGAAATTGAATTCCAGCCTACATGAGGCAATCTTGCCGCACACCCTAGTTTTCTAAGGCTAACCACCCTGCCCGGGACAAAGCCCAAGCCAGGTGTTTGCGCGCCATTTTCTAAGCCCTCTTCGCCCCAATCGGCGAGAAGCTGCATTCCCAAACAGATACCCAGCAGAGGCTTGCAGTACTCATCAACCTCATCTCGGATGGCCTGGGACCATCCGTCTTGATCGAGAATTTTCTTACATTGCAAAAAACTGCCAACACCAGGCAACACCATTGTCTCGACCTGATGAAGGTCCACTGATCTATCAACTCGAATGGGAGTCGCGCCAACCTCCTCCAGAGCTCTTGCAACCGAGCCAAGATTACCAACCCCATAATCAATAACACCGACTTTCAAAGTCGCTCAGGAGTTGTCATAATTAATCTTCGTGAGATTTCCATCCCGATCTTTCTTGAATGCGCCAGAGCTATCTCGAATAAAGATTTTTTTATTAGTAAACTTGTCACAGACACGGATAAACTCATCGACAGTCATCTCGAGCGGGCGCAGAATTTCCTCCAGCGACTTTCCTAAGTACTCCCAAGGAAATCTGCCGTCAAGCCGTCTAACCGCTTCGAGCCCGTCGCGCCGGGTCAACCTTCCACGACGGATGTGCAGACATGCAAGATCGGATGCTCTACCAAAACCAAACTTTAAAAATTTAAAGTAATCGTGAATGCCAGTCTGATGGTTATCGAGGTTTTCATAATTGACTATTGAACCTTCAACTGCTTTTTCATACGTCTTAAATCCATTTGCTTGGGCGATCAATGCATTTGAAAGACCGTCCCAGGCAATATAGTGCCCCAAAAATAAGCCGGTTACGCCGATGCGAGACAGTTCTTCGTCTGTGGGATAGATATAATTAATTAGGTGTTTTTTTTCGATGCCGGCATGACCCATCAAGTCCGAAACTCGCATACCAAGAAGCCCCCCAAACTCCTCGAGCCAACGGCGGGTAAGGACGTTGTTTTCCGCTGCTGCTGCCGGCCCACCATACTCATCTTGCGAATTCTCTCCCCAAACTATAAGCGGGACATTGAACTGTACAGCTGCGCGAACAGGTATAGTAAAAATTCCTACGTGCTCGGGCCAGGAAATATCACCAACTTGCGTCAACCCCAATCGATTCAGTTTTGCTCGAATTATCGGATTTGGAGTGATTTCGACATAGTCAACTCCTAGGCGCTTTAAGTTTTCAATATTACTTCTGCCTAGCGGCGTAAGATCACATGTTGTTGACGTAACGCAAAGAGGATTTAAGCCTAACTGCAAAATCCTAACAACTTGATAGGTGCTATCTTTGCCTCCGGACACAGGGACGATGCAATCCCAATTGCTGCCGACAGGCTGGCGATACTTGTCGAGTAGTCTAATTAGCTCGTTATAACGGAAATCCCAATCAACCTCTTTTCTTTTTTCGTAGCTTCGACAGGCATTACAGATGCCCACCTCGTCCAATGACAGATCTGGTTTTGTATCAGGCATCACACAGCGACGACAGTAGGTGAGCATATCTATCCCTTCTCCATGAGAAACCAAGTGATGTCATCTTGCGGAAAACTTGGATCGCGGTGGTAACAAAAACCGTAGTCAAGTAGCCGCACGCTAGGGTAGCGATCCATGATCTCACCTGCGAAGTCCCTTTTAAACAAACGATCTAGATGACCTCGATAGGGGATTGCAACCGGCGCGGGATTATAATACTCCGCAACTAAGATATAACGATAACTTGCCTGTACTAGTTTGTCATAAACGTGTGCGAGCTCATCTGGATTGATGTGGATAAGAACGCCCTTGATAAGAACCAAATCGGCCTGTTTTTCGGCTTTGAAATCCAATATAGAGCCAAGAAATATTTTATTTTTCGGTACGCTGCGCGACAGCTCTGAAACAGCCTCAGCATTAATCTCTACTGCCGATAGCTCCAACGCCGGATAAAGTAGCTTAAGCGCCTTTAGGTTCATACCAATATTTGCTCCGAACTCCAAGCAACTTCTTAATTGGGCCGCTCCGCGCAAAGCTTTGGAAAAGAAATTAAGATTAGAAGCAAGAAGCTGATTGCTTTTGTTCCGATTAATATACTCAGAGCCAAAGTTTCCAGCCCAAAAGTCTTCCTGCTCTGTTTTAAAAGTCGATTTATCGCTCATTTTTGTCCTTTAGTGCCGCATACATTAACTCAGCCATGCGTAAGTCTTCTAGCGTGTCAATGTCAACAACTCTCCACCTGGGTATTACGAGCCCCCGGCCATTCGAGTGTATTTTG
This sequence comes from Leptolyngbyaceae cyanobacterium, assembly GCA_035285885.1. Classification (GTDB taxonomy): domain Bacteria; phylum Cyanobacteriota; class Cyanobacteriia; order CAKZMO01; family CAKZMO01; genus JBCCWF01. The sequence goes on from JAYKJC010000096.1 coordinate 6,281, forward strand.
TCGATAGACATCCAGGTATGTTTATGAGCCCAATAAAACTGACCTGCATCATGGTAAGTTCTAACCAAGTCTTGACTGCGTTGTAACTCGTAATCAAGATAGATCGGCTCTAGCCTATTTTGATCGCCGAGCCTAAGTGCTCGGTAAATAGCAGAGGAGAACTCCGAAACGGGAAAACTATATGACGCCGACTCGTGGTCTATTAAAGCTAGGGCCAAGTCCAAGTCAGCCGCCTCGATAAACGGTACAGCTGGATACACACAACAGACGTTTTCAAAATACATTCCAAGCCGTTGAGTTTCATTAATAGCATGTCTTATAACGTCAACTGTTGGCGTAAAATCATCGGACAGCTCTGCCGGCCTTTTAAATGGGACTTCAGCCCCATGCTGGCGCGCTATCTCAGAAATCTTTCTATCATCAGTACTCACAACAATCTGACTAAAAAGATTTGATGATTGAGCTGCTTCGATGGCATATACAATCATTGGTTTGCCGAAGAAATTCCGAATATTTTTCTGAGGTATTCGCTTACTACCTCCGCGCGCGGGGATAACACATAGATTCATGTCGTGAGCGCTACCCGAAGTGTGTTGATAACGTTATCTTGGTCGTCTTTGGTTAAACTGGCGTAGATGGGCAGACTAATGACCTCTTTGTGGAAACGCTCTGCCACAGGAAAGTCACCAACTTTAAATCCCATCGCCTCATAGTAAGGATGGCGATGAACTGGAATATAGTGGACATTCACAGCGATTCCACGCGCGCGCAATGATTCATATACTCGCCTCTGCCTATAAACCATGCGATCTGTCGCCTTTACGAGAATCGGGTAGAGGTGATAGCTCGAATGAACCATCGGGTTTTGCCAGGGACAAATGATTGGCAGTTCGCCCAATGCAAGATCGTACACAGTTGCAATTTCGTGTCTTTTGGCCAGAAAGTCGTCTAATCGATTGAGCTGGCTCAACCCAAGAGCTGCCAAAATGTCGGTCATTCGATAATTGAACCCGA
>JAYKJC010000097.1:0-13264 GCA_035285885.1 Leptolyngbyaceae cyanobacterium
AAGTATATTTTACCACCGTTATCTGATTGCAGAATACTTTGTGCATCGGTTGTAATTACCCTATTGTATTGTAAATGACTTAATACATTTGGTTTTATGATCCACCCTGTAGATGAACTGTTTGCCAAAAAGTAAGGTAATGGCGTTCTTGTAGTTCCTAATGATCCGTCATTTTGAACATAGTATAGTGTTCCGCTTGTTAATCCGCTTAATCCTGAAACATATCCATCGCTTGCTAAAATATAGTTATCAGCATCAACAACCTGAACAACCATACCTATAGGTGTTTGGGTGGTTGTATCATCAATGGTTTGTGTAGTTGAACTTATGCGGGTTAATACGTCACCTACTGAAAATCCGTGAGAAACCTGAACAACAGCTACACGACTTTGTTTTACTACAACATCACCAGTTTCACCGTTTACAGAACTTACGGCTCCACCTCCTCCACCTCCTCCACCAACTATCTGAAAGTTTGTACCATCGTAAACCAGCGCCAGTATTTGCCCGGCATTTATATCGCCTGCGGATAACGCTGTTGCAGCATTTTTTACAATAGCTTTTGCACCCAAACCTGCCAGGTTAAGCGTAGCCGCTCCCGTGTTGGCGTTGGTGAATTTTATAATGAATACTGTATCGGCTGCATAAGCCGTTATTGCAGGGTTTGGCGTGGCCGTATAGGTATCCGTACCGCTGGCGGTTACGCCATAGGTTTTGTAAAGGTCCTCAATATAAAGCGCACTGTCTTTAATATCCTCACCTAAAGCCCGTAAATCAGCCTCGCTTATTTGGCGTGTTGAGTTATCAGCAAATAAAGTTCCTGAGCTTCCGTATAATCCTGCAAATGCAGCTTTATTTCTTTGTGCCATAATTAAGCGTTAAACCCTAAGCTAAACCCAGTTGTAAATCCTGCATCTGCTGAAGGTGATTCTGTGTTTCCGTCAATTCCGGCAACACCCGAAAGGCCAAACTCTAAAAACTCACCATCAAAAGAATTAGATTTATCATTGATAGTCAGACTTATTGGTAAATATAATCTTTCACTATCGTTTACATCCTTAACTATGTTAAGGAAGCCAAAAGAGTCTGTTCTGCTTTCTATTCTTGCCCGCAAAAGCCGCCATGATCTTTTATACTGTTCTGAGTAGCTTTTAAGCCATATACTGTGCATCTTTGCCAGCTCGTTATAACCGTCCCTTGTCCAGTTAATCCAACTGGCTCCTGATGAGTCCCTTAGCCATCCTGTGTAAATAAGTTTAGCTGAAAGTATGTTAAGCGTTTGTGTTGTTAGACCAGGCTGCACGTTAGGAAACCACACCCCCAAATCAATGCTAAAATTTGTCTCGGTTACAGAAATAGAAGGATCAGAACCTAAATAAAGGTCTTTTTCAAAAACAATAGTATTCTGTGGTTCACAGTTTTCTATACTTATAACTGTGTCAATAGGGTCTTTTCCATCCTGAAGTAATTGAACAACGGCTCTATCAACGTAAAAAGCAAATACATCAGTGCCAGCTACAAGAAAAGCAACATTCTGAGTATAATACCTAACCCATTGGCGCGGATTATTTGTAGAGTGATAATCGTCTGGTCTTATTATATCATAACCTGAAGCTGCGGCTGTTGTTTCTTCAAGCTGATAATAGTACATCGAAAAAGCACCGCTAAAATCATCTCTCAATTCTGTCTTGTATCCTGTTGGGATGGTTTGATTTCCGCTATCGTAAGTTTCAAAAGCCTCTAAAGCTGCAACAGATTGGAACTGTGCATAATAAGCGTAAGCATGGTAAATCCTAACGTCAAATGACATCCCGGCAACAGGCGTGCCGCTTGTAGGCTGATTTGCGTTAAATTCAAAAGTCTGGTATTCGTTAAATGTAGTTATGAAATAATCTATCGTACTTTCTGTGCTTGTCCAGCTTCCGTCATTTTGAAGATACTGAGAACCATATTTAATTCTTACCCTCAATTTAACATAGGGTACTTCTATTTGATACGTTGTTGTACCGAATATAACCGACTGCCTTCTTACCTTACACCTTACGGTTATTTTAAGTTGGTTATTTGTTCCCATCTTAACCGTATAGGAGTCGGTTTGAAAGTACGCGTTTCCTCCTTCTGTGTTTGACAAAATAGAGTCATCCGATGAAATGTAGTAAGCTATATTCCCATCGTCAATTTTTTCGTATCCTTGAGAAATTGCATAATAAGGGCTTACTATATTCCAACCTTCTGAGTTTACTGTGAAACTGTAAAAGTTTAAAGACGGTATGTAAGTTGACTTTAACCTAAAGTCTCCGTTCTTTAAAATGTTTGGCTTTAATCCTAAACGATAATTTACTTTAACCTGACCATATCCTGGCCTAAGTTCCCTGTTTGGGAACGCTGAATACATCAAACCGTTTGCATCGGGATAATCTACATTCTTTGGAGCGGTATAACTTGAGTTACTTACATAATCCCCGTCCTCATCAAATTCTCTGTAATCAAACGTAGTGGCTAATTCTTCAATTTTAACTATCCACCATTTATTTTCCCACTGTAAAAGACGGGCATTGAAAGGTTCTAATATTGTCTTTAAAACAAAATCAAGGCTTGGCTGGTCTTCTGCTAAGTAGAATGTTTCAAGATCACAGTAAGCTTGATCAAACGGGTCATCAGCTGCGGTTGTGTCCATCCCTTCAGCGTACATATTAACACCTACACAGATATGTAAATCAAGTTTTAGTTTTTTAAGAATATAAGCAACCAATTTAATCAGGCTCATTGTGCCTGTAAATACCTGCCCGTCCTCTTGAATGAAATACAAATCTCTTAATTCCGGCAGTCCGTCTGTTGCTATTATCTGTGTTTCAAATGGTGGTGCCTTTAAAACTTCTTGATAAATAAATGGGAGTACTTTCCCAGTCCATTTGGCTACGCCACCTTTTCTATATTCAATCCTGTAAAGGTTTCTGTCATTCGTGTAAAGTTCAATGAATTGATCTTCTTGCTCTGAAATTATAGTTAAATTGCCTTCAGAACTTAATATAGGCTTGAATTTATCCGTTTCTCCCTCACCCCTTAGTGATAGTTGAAAAGGATCAACACCGCCTGAAATTTCTGTTATTGAACCTGAATACCCTCTTTTCTGAATGTCTAATCTTGTGGTTACTCCGGCTATATCATCATACTCAACACGGTAAATAGTTCCAAACGTGTTGTTCGATGGGACAACTACTAAAGTATTTAAAGCGCAGTTTTTTGAATCGCGCATAAAAATCCGATAAGTTCCAGGAAGTAAACCTGAAAATGTTGGAGAGCTTTGCCCTCCACCGTAAACAAAATCCTCACCTATCTTATATTGAATAGGATTAGTGCTGGTTGCGTTTATTGTTACCGAACCGTCTGCCGTTGTTTCATCTGTTGCCGGTACTACTGTTGGTGTTCCATTTAGAATTAGATCACAGGTAGGCGAATCCATAACACATGAAAAATGATCTGCTAAAGCAGCGTATTGAGCAAAAGGCCAAATAGTGTATTGACCAAAATCTATCAAATATGTTCCTGAGCAAAACTCTACACCGAAATCCTGAGTTAAAACATACTGAGGATCAAATGTAAGATAGTAAGAAGGTGAAATAGTAAGTGGTGATCCGTTTAATTCAACCGTTATCCCTGCTGTTTGAATAAAAGCAGGAGTAACTACCTCATCAGTTTCAACAAATACATCTATTATGTCACCGGCTGTAAAGCTATGAAGTCCTGAATCTTGTAAAATCTCATACCTGTATATTTGAATAACAGCCATTTAGCTACGTGTTGAACGGTTGTTTCTATTGTAATTCTCCCAAATAACGTAAAGGTCTTGGCCTCGTATTACAGTACTTGGTGATAGGTTAAACGTTGGAGCGTTCTGAGCTAAGTTGAAATTTGATGCAGGCGTGCTGAATCTTGCACTTCCGCCAAATGAACCTGAACCACCTAATTTAGGCCTGCGTGAAATTGCACCCCTAACGGCTGCCCCAAGTGCTATAAGTCCGGCACCTGCTGCAATCATTGCTGGGCCTGAAAACTTTTTAAATGAAATCTCAGCTACACCAGTAGCAACCAGTAAAGCCCCAAACTGCTGTGCAAACCCTGCTAAACTTGCTATAATAGCCTGTCCGAAATTTTCACTACCTCCAATAGCTGATCCAAACGCATCGGCTATACTTGCTATTCCGTTTACTACGTTTCCTGTAATATCAACGGTTTCGGCCATTGCAGTATTAATTAATTGAATTGGCTTAACAAAGTCTTTCGGATCACGAGTTGTTAATTCTGTTAATATCGTACTCCCGATCAAAGGAGTAACTCCAGTCGTTGGCGTTCTTGTATCAAGTGCCGCCCTTGAAAGTGCTATTTCTTCAACTGTTCCAAGTTCTTTTAATCTCTTTATTTTTTCTTCAATAGCTTTTATCTGTCTGTTAATAACAGAAACTTCCTTTTCTCCTGAATCATTACGAATAGCGGTTAATTCGTTAAGCTTTTCAGTTAGTGTGTTTATTGTTTCTGATGGCCCTTTGAGTTCAGATAATTCCTTTGCAAGGTCTTGAAATGTTTTAGGAGTAAATAAATTTGGTGAATCTGCACCGCTCGCAGGTGTGTCTAATACTTTTACAATCCCATTTAGCTGAGTAAGTACCGCCTTGTATGTGTCGGGGTTAGCCCACTGGCTTGTTAATTTTACAAGATCACGATAAGTAATAGTAATTTGATTGCCCTCATCTTTTAATCTTTTTAGCGTTTCGACATTCTGATTAAAGACATCTGCTGTGAATCTACCTTCGGCCTGAACCTTTAATAAGATATTTTCAAGTGCGTTTAAGCCTTCTCTTTCTCCACTAAAATCTTTTAATGCTTTTGTTGATATTTCTAAAAGCCTTGATAACAAACCTGTTTCGTTTGCCGCAGTGCCTACCGCTACTTTAAAATCTTCCCATGCTGCTTCTAATTGGCTTACCTTTGTGGCTGCATTATCAGCCAGTGATCCCATTTGTTCAAGCTGCTCAGATGCAATCTTACCAACCGCATCAGCAACCTGACCAACATCAGCAGCAGCTACACTTACACCGTTTAATTTTTCACGTAATGCAACCGCACTAATACCTAAGTTATCAAGTATTAAAGGTGACTTTCTACCGATACCCGTTACAATAGAATCAACAAGGTAATCAACTGACTGACCTGTCTGCTGCGCTCTTACCGCTGCAAATTCTAAAAGTCTTGGAAGTGCTTCTAATGAAATACCAAAATTAGAGGCCTGTACGGTTCGCTTCATTAAGGCTAATTCGCTTACCGTGTTAGCTGTTGCTGATTTTAAACGTACAAGTAATTCTTCGCTATTTTCAAGCTTGTCAAATGCGCCTTCTACAGCTTCGGCCTCACCGGCTAATTTAGAAACCTCAAATGCAAACTGAGCTACTACCTGCGCGCTAAATGCCGCAGCAAGGCCACCGGCTATTTTTGTAATCCCTGATGAAAAACCACTTAACTTATTATTAGTCTCTGATAACTTCCGGTTAAAGTCTGCCGTGTTTGCCGCTATCTGAACGGCCATTTTCGCAAGTACTGTATTAGCCATCTTGAAACTTACCTCCGAAAAGTTCTTTTACTTGTTTTGGCTTTAGCCGTTCCTCTTTCTTCTTTTTCTCTTTCTTGTCAAATGATAGCTTTATTAAATCCTCAGGTTTGTATTTCTGCTTACTGTTGGAGTTAATAAGTATATGCCAAAGGCTGCGAGTACGTGCCCAATCCCACTCCCAATTTTCAAACTCTTTCTTGTAGCGGTTTTTAACCTTTATCAGTTCGAGCGACCACTCAAACCAACTAAGGTTCATAAACTCATCTACACTTAAACCACATTCAGTAACCGCAAAGGCTACCATGTCATCTATATCCCAGCTTGCCCCTCCTTCTGAAGGGCCGTCTGGTTTGGGTCTTCATACATTGCGAAAGCAGCTTTAACCGCTTCTTCGTTTTGATCTTGGCTTAAATGATCTATCCAATTACACACTTCTTCATAAGTGGGTTCTTTTTGCTTGTATAATCTCGCAAACTGAACAGCTGCTGAATAGTACAAATTCAAGTTAGCGCCTATATCGCTATCCTGTAACTTTTTCTGTACTTCATTAAGTGAACAGTTTTCAAGCTTACACAACATAGCCATTGAGGCTATGCCAAATTTAAAACCTCTCTTTTCGCCAAGTATTTCGATCTCGACTACGCCTTTGTATTTATCCATAAATTAGGTTGTTGTTGCATAAGTCCAAACTCCGTCAACGTTGAACGTTCCACTAAAAGTAGTGGCTGCGTTCAATGGGCCGTCCCATGTTAACGAGTTTAAGTAAGCGTAACCCTGAATGTAGAGTCCACCCGATCCGCTTTGTGCGTACTTGATGCCTACTCTTGTTTTGTTCTTGTGAACGCTCAAAAGATCATCAAATCCGTAAGTGCTCGCGGGATCAAAGTTACCTTCAAAGGTAATTTCAGCAGTGTTTCCACCTGGAAGAACCTGACGCGCACCGTCATTGTCTTTACACGTTACATCTATTTCTTCGTTTGTGGAAGAAAAGCTGTTCGAGGTCAAGCAGCCGATAAGCTGGTTGTTAACGTAAACCCCAATCTTATTTCCGTTTACTATTGCCATTTTTCAAATTGTTTAAATTTATCTTTTCTTTTTTTGGTGGATATTCGCCCTCATAGAGAACACCGTATCCATCGGCTATTAATTTTTTACCAAATCCATCAAACACCTGTAACACTGTACCAATCGGGTATCTTCTGCCCTGATCGTTAACCCAGCTTCTATGTAGTCGTACTCTCATGCCCTAAAAACGTTGGCCTTCTTACATATAAACCGTTAGAATCAAAGTTTACAAAGTCCTCACTTGTGTCTGAGTACCTTAGTTCGTTGATTCTTACACCTCCATAAGTTCCAGTAGTGTTATCCAAAGCGTTTATTACCGCTTCCTCTAAAGCTAATGCGCCTTCGTAGTTTTCATGATAACACAAAACCTCAACCGTAGGAGTGAAACTTGAAGGGCTTACATCCTTACACTCAACGGGTGGCCTGCCTATCAACCTCACAACTATATAAGGGTGCTTTTCGGGCTGCGGAACTATTAAAGGGTAAACCTTATACTTATCCCCAGCTTTGTTTAAGCCGACAAGCGATCTTACAGTATTATTGTTAATCAATATTTGAATAATCCCTGTCGTCATTTTAAAGTCCTCTTCATAAAGTTGTAAAGCTTCTGACCTATCGCCTTAGCTATTCTACCTTCTACTAATTGCTTCGTCTGTCTGAAAGCCGGAAACATGAAAGGCTTTTTAGGCATTACACCCCTATTTGCTCCTTTCTTTGTTGCCCGTTTCTTTGTTCCAAACTCCACAAGTAAAGCACCGTGTCCTAACCATCTTTTTGATCTTCTTGGCCCTACCTGAACTTGCCCTATTTCATTTCCCCTCTTACCTAACTTTTCAGTTCCAATCGAATCACGTAAATTACCTTTACGTTTTGGTACGATGTTTTTAGCCCTTTCAACTAATGGCTTTGCAGCGTCCGCGTGTGCCTGTGCTAATACCTTGTCCTGTAATTGCCTCGGAAGGCCTTTCAGAACTTGGTCAATTTCTTTAACACCTGTTACACTTAACTTTACGCTCATGTCCAAAGTTGATTTGGTATCAAGTCTGCGCTTATCATTAAAAATCCACGTCTTTCGCCCTGATTTTCAATTATCGAAATGATATTATAAACCTTCGTATTGTAAACTATTCTATACTCTGGCTTTATATCACCTCTCCAATCTATCCAGATAGAAGTCCTTACGGTACTTATTATCTGATCAGCAACTACTTGTTCGCCACCTTCCTTCTGAAGGATTTTTGCCCATACAGTCGGGTTATCATCTATTTCTTCCCAACCATCGGTTTCATCCTCATTTGTATCGTTGCTTCCAACGATCTTCTTTAAGAATGTAACCTGTTTGTCAAGTTCTCCCCTTCTTATGCGTGTTTGAAGCATAGCTCATTTTTTACCGGTTTACCTTTCTTTTCAAACTTCTCAAAAGGGTGAATATTTACATCACTCTTTATGTCGTAAACAAGCTGTCCTTCGTACTGAACACAATAAGGGAATATACCCGCGCTAACCATGTTGTCATACATGGTGTCATCTAAACATTTATCTAAAGCCTTATAAGGCTGTTTTACTTTTTCAATAGCTTTTCTACTCAAACACTTACCAACTCCGAGTATTGAATACTTGTAATCAAAGTCTACCGCCTCATCCGTATAGAAATTTACAAACGTTACACGTGAAACACCAAAGAAATCATAAACGCCAAAAAGTGAATCGTAGTAATCAAACAATTCTGGTTTAATTACAGAATCGCTGTTCATGATCATTAAGTAATCCCACTTGTAATTATCAAAGGCATAATTAATACCTCTGTTTAGTTTAGTCCCTACCGGATTGTTCGGAAAACTCACATAATTAAAACCGTATTCTTCGCACATGTCGATATACTCAGGTTCACTAATAACACAAAGAACACTTACGTCATGCTTAATGCACATGATTAAATGTTTAAGGTTATCAAAACAAACCCTTGTAACCTCAGGACGTTTCCAAAGCGGTATAATTATTTGTAGTTTCAAAACTCGTATATCTTATAGCTATGAATTAAGTCTGTTATGTAATTAGGTATCTTCGTTGCGCTTGTACCTATTACCTGTGTGCCTCTGTTTTCGTACATGTCAGTCATCAGTAATTTAATAGCGTGTTTTATCGGCTCAGGAACTGCCGAAGCAGCACCGTAACCACAAACTATCCTGATAACTATCGCATCCGGCCTTCCATATTGGAGTTCAGGCCAAGTTGTTTCGTACTTACGAACTATGGCGGCAGGATCAGCACTTGTAACAGTCCAATAAAGTGAACTTGATAAGGTCTGCTCGTTACCGTCTAAATCGAAGTACTTAACACTTGTAACAGATTGCACGGGTGCATAAGGTAAACGCATATCATAAGACCAAAAGGAATAGTACACATCCCATGTCTGAGTTATCAATGCGCGGTTCAGGTATCTTTCAACCTGAACACGCGCTGATGTTATCAGACTATTGACATAGTCAGCTTCACCACTTATTCTCAAATGTGTTTGAGCTTCCGTAAGTGAAACTGGTTCTGTCGCTGGAGGTGTAACTATTACCGGCCTCATTAGGTAGCGGATACTCTCATGTACTTAACAGGGTGCATTCCAGCCTCAAGCAAGTCGCTGTCAATTCTCCAGAAGCCTACGATACCGATTTCATCAGTATCACCGAAACGCTCATTCAAACGTACTAAGCGCATGTTGCCAACTAAGCGAAGAATAAACTTCGAGAAGTCACCGAACAAAGCAATCTTAGCCGCATCGTTAGCAGAAGCTGATCCCTGAGTGAACACAGCCATATCCTGATTTACTGTGTAAGGGTTTCCAAGGATAGTTCCAGGAGAAGTACCCGCGAAATCAGGCAACCAGAAAGGAAAACCAGCGGTAGCAATCAAAGATTGACGCTTAATTTCTTTTAATACGCTGTCATGGAACATATAACGACCGTTCACACGGTATGCGGGGTCTACTTCATGCTGAAGGTTCAAGAAATCAGATGGAGCGATTGCTTGATCGTCTGCTGTGTTGTTACCGTGAGCTGCTGCAACCACAACACCTTTAGGCTGAGAAGAGCCACTTCCTAAAGTTCCGTAGTAGTTAACACCACGTCCCATACGTTCTGCTAAGAACTCAGTTACTACTTGCTCAATGTTAAATGCTGAATCTTGGATCAATTCAGAAGACAAACGCAAAAGACCAGTAGTAAGCTTGTAAGCTTCAAACTGCTGATTTGCATCTGTGATCTTAACTGCTGAAGTTTCAGCGTTACCAGCCTCGGAAAGCAAATAAGCGCGGTTTGAAGTGTCGTTAGCCTTAGGCCAATCAACTACGTTACCGGAATCTGTTCTCCAAATACGGGCAGTTTCCATGATACCGCCATAAGCTTTCATCGCTTTCTCGATCTCAGCCTGAAAACCTTGAGGGATGGTGTAACCACCTGATCCATCAGTAGTAGACTGCTGAGCCGCACGATAAGTTAAACCGGCATCTTCAAAAGCTTTCTTGATGTAACCTTTGTCATCGTCCTCTTTCTTGGCTGGCGCCATGAATTGACGAAGTTCACCTGATACGGTACCGGTCAAAAGGTACTCTTTCAGTGCAAGGCCTTCAAGTTCTTTTCTTTTCTCAGGAGTTGGATCACCTTTCTTTAAGGTTTTCTCAACTTCACGCACCTGCTCTGCTTCTTCGATTTCCTTCATTTCGAAAGCTTCGAATTTGCTGGCTTGCTCCATCAGTGAATCGTACTCGGTATTCCACTGATCAAACTTCTTGTTGTCTTCGTCTGTTAGTTCAGACTTGCTATACAGGTCTTTAATGTTCCTATATAGCGATTCCGCCTTTTTGCGGAGTTCCTGGCTTTTTTTCATTTTTAATTTGTTTTTAGTTCGTGTTTCATTATTAATAATCTCATGGAGATTTCCTTCATCAAGTTCCGGCCAGATTTTGACTCTACCGGATTCTTTATAGCCTCTAACTCGGCTCTGATTTCTTCGATTGCTCTTTCTTGGTTTGCAATCTTTTCAAAAAATTTCTTTTGGCTGTAATCTGCAACTGATTTGAATTTCGCAGCTTCATCAGCACCGATGGCAACGAGTGAAAGCTCATGGGTTTTCCACCATTTTCTAACCACCATAGTATATTCATCTTCGTATTCGTTTTTGTAACTCACATTGTCAACCATCACCGTACCTCCTTTAGGTACTTCTACCGACTTACCTGTCATATACCCGATACTTACCGAATCAATGTGACCTTCTTTAATTTTCTGCCTTATTACCGGCTCGCTTTCGCTTACATAAGCTTTACAAAGAAGTTGCTCTCCATCAATTCTGAAATCCATTGCCGATCCTTTCACCTGCTCTATTGCAAATCGTGAATGAGAATCTAAAAGCGGAACTTTGTTATTGTTAGGCATTTCCATGTACCTCATAGGAAGAATCTCACGCACTACGCGCCAGTTTTCCCAATCAACTACTAAAGCAGGCGCCTCGGTAGTTGCGATTGTTTCAATGCCTGAATCAAAGTCTATATTTTCACGCTTCCCGAAAACCACTTTACGGGAGACCATATCATGCTGCTTGCTCATTTTCTTCTGGTTTTTGTTCCATTTCTAAGTTTTCCACAGGCTGCATAGTAGAGTTCATGAAGAACTTATTTATACTTTCTGTGCCTTCCATTTCCCAGCCTTCTTGCTCTCTTGCTTCGCTTGGCCGTAACATACCCCACTGTACTCCAGTGGCGTAAACGTCATATCTTGTTTTAATATCACCTTTGATAAGATCATCAAGATTGAATCTTGCCATGAACTTTCCTCGCTCGTTTTCAAAGAATAGCTTACGGTTTAATTCCTGCTGGAATCTTTCAGCCCAGGGAACCGCTACGTCTTTAGCAAAGGCTCTATCCTGCGCTTCGATGTTCGAGTAGTTAGCTTTTTCAAGATCACCGATTTTGTGCGGTGGTATTCTGAACCATCCGGCAATCTCTGAACGGTCAAATTTCTTTGATTCAAGAAACTGAGCGTCATTCTGAGGGATGGTTAATTGCTGATATTTTACACCTTCTTCTAAAACAATTGTTTTAAATCTATTCTTTGCCCCTGAATTAGCTGCTTCAAAAGAACCCTTTAAATTTTGCTGCTCTTTTGTTCCCATTGTACCAGGGGTCATAAGAATACCGGAAGCCTTGGCACCATTGGAGTAAAACGCGCCTTCGTGCTGCTGCTTTGCGAGTGCGTTAGCTATCGCCTCGCGTTGGATATGTGCCGTGCTGAATCCTACAATACCGGATGTGCCGATATTTTTAAGATGGATCATGTTTTCGGATAAGATTATCCGCTTGTTTCCGTATACATCTGTGTGTTCGTAGTAAACCTTACCACGTTCGGTCATTTTAACGTCTACTTCCCACTCAGGAAGCAGTTTGAACTCTTTGGCGTTAGCAAAGCGGTCGCGGATTATTTCAGAATAACCATTACCCCAGCCTGCGGCAAAAAATATCATTGACTGAATCCACTCAAACCGGTTATAAAGCGGTGAGGGTTCAGCGTGTAAAAGCCAGTAATTAGGGTGTGAAGTATTTGCCCGTGTGGCCTTTCCTACTTTTTCAACAACCTCTAAATCCATAGAGGCCATTGTTTCAGAAAGAACCTTTAAACAGGAGTAATAAGAAGATATTGAAAGCGCGTTTGTTTCGTTTACCGCAATACCCGTAGTTGTGCGAGGCTCGTCAAAAACGGCCGAAAGAGGCACAGACGGGTTTTCTAAACTCTGCGCAAGGCCTGGAAAGCTGCGGAGTTCAGGATACCAATACGATAACGCGTGTTTTAAAAATCCCAAATTCGGAAAGTTTTCCCGAAAATAGAATTTATGATTATATTACTTACTTAACTTTGTTAACGTTTTTTAAGACTATTATGCTGCCATTCTATCCAACTGGCGTTTTTTAGCCCTTTTGCAAGGTTATTGAAAGAACCTATATTCCGTGCGGCTACCTCTATTTTGTGTGATCCGAAAAGATTTGTATTTATATAGATGGTTTGGTTCAGGTTATCACCCTGAAATATGTCATGAGCGCCAAAACTATTTACGTTTGTTATAATTCCGGCAACCAAATCAACTGAACCTGGCAATATTTGGTTTGATCCGAAAATATTAGTATTTGTTAGTAAGGTTTGGGTTATTTATACAAAACAAACGCCTCCGATTGATCGCCTGTAACGGCTGAAAATGTGGTATTAGCAGCATCAAAGGTTCCATTAGTGAACGTTTTACTCCCCAAGTTTGGCGAAGTTGCCACCCTTCCACCTACGACAATATCACTTAAAAATTCGTGTGATGCTGAGTATGTGTAATCGGCCAAATCAACTAAGACTGCCTTTACATCTGATGTTAATAAGTTAACCCCTCCCTGAAGGGCTTGCTCTTTGAATTTGGGATATATTGCGTTTGCCATTTATGTAAAAATTTAACAAATATAAAAATTTAAACTAATTTTCCTCTTACACAAGCATGATGAAACCAATCAACCGGATAAATAGCTATTTTATGATTTAATTTTGGGTCGTTATTTAGCCTTTTTGTGCCTTC
>JAYKJC010000098.1:0-2843 GCA_035285885.1 Leptolyngbyaceae cyanobacterium
ATCGCTGAGGGAGCTGATGGACTGAATTGGGATGCCTCCTTTCCAGAAATCAGGGCAGACGGGGGCTTTGATGTGGTCGTGGGCAATCCCCCCTATTTAGATTCAGAACGGATGACCGAGTGGATGCCCCAGTGGCGTTCCTACTGCACGAAACATTACGAGACTGCTCAGGGCAATTGGGATTTGTTTTGCATTTTCATCGAAAAAGCGGTGATGCTTTGCAAGCCGGGGGGATATCACAGCTTCATCGTCCCGAATAAGTTAGCTTCGGCAACCTACGCCACGGCGGTGCGATCGCTTCTCTCCCAGCACTCCACAATTCTCTCCGTTCGAGACTACAGTCAAACGTCGGCGTTCTCGGCAGCCGTTTATCCGCTGGTGTATGTGGTGCAGAAACGGCGATCGCCCCCTAGCGTATCCGCTAAACCGTTCTCGAACGCTGGCTCAGAATCATTCTCCGAAACGATACCTTCATCCTCCCAGAACGACTCACACATCCTGATCCGCTACGAACAGATGGGCAGCGACCTCAACATCGCAGAAACCGTGTCCCGATTACCCCGGATTTATTTCTCGCGTCCTCAGATTGGGTGGCTGCTAGGGCATCAAACGGCGCGGGCGGCGATCGCCCTTAAGCTGAGCCAGCAGTTCCCCCCGTTAGAATCCATTGCTGAGGTGCAAGGAGCTGCCAGCGTTTCAGAAGCCTATGCCCTAAAGCCGTTGATTCACAACCATCAGAGTGAGGGGCTGTCTTCCGATGTGTTGCCCCTCATCAACAGCGGCACCATTGACCGCTATCAAGCACTGTGGGGCATCAAACCGCTGAAATATCTGGGCGATCGCTACACCACGCCTGTTGTCACCGTTCAGAACCTATCGGCCCACTTTCCCCGCCGATATGAGCAGGCGATCGCCCCAAAAATCATCGTTGCGGGAATGACCCAACGACTGGAGTGTGTCGCTGATGTGAACGGCGGCATTCTCGCAGGCAAATCAACCTCCATCATCCGTCCATCTGACGTGCCGCTCCTGTATCTCCTCGGCATTCTCAACAGCACGCTTATCCATCACATGGTTCTACAACACTTCAGTAGCAATAGTCTGCAAGGGGGATATTTGCGAATTGGGCCACCGCAACTGAGAACGCTCCCCATCGCACCGCCAAGGGAGGATTTGGGCGATCGCCTCATCCATCACGTCCAGCACATTCTGCATCTGCTTTCCCAAGCCAGGGGACTGTCACCCAACTCTGAAGAAAACGAATCCCTTCATCGACGCCTCCAACAGAATATCCAACAGACAGACGCCGCCATTGACCAGATTGTTTTTCAGCTATATCAACTCTCCCAGGAAGAGATAGAAGCGCTACTCAAGGCGGAGCCGACACGCTAATGACAACCCCACTTCCCCGCGCAGGGGTCTACAGCGATTATTCATACAACCTATTCATACAACCAGGTGATCTTCATAGGGGAAGTGACGGAGACCTTCGCTATTTACACTGGTAACAGTTAAGGAAACGGACACGTACTGAGCCGAAAAGGGGGCAATATTTCGGTCAGTCGCGCAAAAGGTTCTTTCTTAGCAGGATGCACGTTACGATTTGGCCCAGCCATAGGCTGGGCTTTTTTGTTGCCATTGTGAATTGATGCCATTGTGAATTGATGTTCTCATGGAACCAATTGACATGAAACGTCTTCAAAAGAAGTATCGGGGTCATGCACAGAGGTTGAACCATGAAACACGATACGCCGATAAACCAACCGAGTGGTAAGGCGTTTATGCGGGTACTCATTGATGCCGATGTACTGCTTGGGTTTGTAATGAATCGTGGCAGTCATATTGCTGCGCTTAGAACTATTTTGGATTATGCGAGTCAAGGGCAGGTTGAGCTTTATGTCACGTCGTATGCGATCGCCCAACTCAACTTTCTCCTGAAGGTCAACGCATCGCTAACGGCGATCGCCACTCCCCTCTGCGAAACGTTTACAGGAAGACGCATTATTCCAATCACCTGCACGATGCTCAACCGAGCACGGGAATCAGCGATGAAAAACTTGGATGCAGCTCTAACCGTAGAAGCTGCCCGTCGCGCCAAGGTCGATGCGATTATTTGCTGGGATGTACAAGACTTTTCCCAGGCTCATGTTCCGATCTGGTCAGTCCCTGAGCTACTGATTCGGTTGAACTTAGAAGAAACCATTGACCTGGACAACGGGTACGAAGACCTGAGTGAGTTGTTTGATGACGAACTTCCTCCCCATCAAGAAGACTTCACGACTGAACTTAAGCATCAAGATTCATGGGTTGCTCAACGTCTGGCCAAACTCAAAGAACTTCGGAATGCGATCCGACGACTGCAAGTCCCTCAGGCTTCGGCTGAATCGGATGTCGATGAAGTCGTCAAGGGCGTCATGCACAAAATCGAGCGCGCACACATGCGCGTGAATGCCATCGTGGCAGGGGGCATCATCCTTCTGCTGATGAGTGCGTTTGGTGCGGTTGCGGGCATGGGAGGATTTCGCTCGGTTGAGTCAGTGGCAGAGAAAAAAGCAGAGCAAGAAACAGACTCTGCCGAACCCACCCTTGATCTTGAGCAAACGCCGGCATCAGAGTCAGAACCAGAGCGAGGGGCTGTGGGGTTAGAAACGGATATTGTGGCTAAAACAAAGGATGACCTGCTCGCTAAAGACGCGTCGCTGGAAAAGTCAGCCTTAGGCGAAGTTGTTCTCGCCGAACCCGCAGCATTTGAAGCAGAAGATTCGAAGGATCTTCCGAGTGACTTAAATCCCTCCTCAGAGCCAGAGGTCGATACAGAAGTGAATGCTGCTGATGAAGAGAAT
>JAYKJC010000099.1:0-18093 GCA_035285885.1 Leptolyngbyaceae cyanobacterium
CCTAAGATGCTGCTGAGATGAGTTTGCACCGTACGAGGACTGAGGAAAAGGCGATCGCCCACCTGCTTGTTGGTATATCCCTGAATCACCTCATAAAACACCTTTTCTTCAGAAGGGGTCAGGGGAAGGGGATTGGGCTTGGCCTGCTGCATCTGTTGGCTGAGCTGATGGCGAATACGTTCCAGCCGATTCAACTGAGCCGTCACCTTGGCCGCGAGTTCTCGAAAGTCAAAGGGTTTGACCAAATAATCATCGGCTCCAATGACATGTCCCTCAATGCGCTCATCCACATCTCCACGACTCGATAGAAAAATAAAGGAAATGAGCGAGCCGTTGTCCATTGAACGAACCTGCTGGCAGAACTCAAGTCCTCCCATGCCCGGCATGAGAACGTCAGAAATGATGAGGTCAGGAGGCGTGTTCGTTATGGCCTCTAACGCGGCTTCTGCCGATAGCACGCCACTGACGGTGTGTCCCACGGAGGTCAGATAACGACTCAGAGCCATCTGCAAAGTGGCATCATCATCAACAATTAGAATTCTCGCCGTTAGAGTCATGGGGGGATTGCGGTAGATTCTTACAACTCCGGCACAGGAGCCTCTCTGCCTGCTAGTGTTCCCACGACGCCGAGCCCTGTAACCGAGGCTTGGGCGATCGCATCTTCCTGAGAATATGCAACCTATACAACAGGACGTAGGCCCAACCTGTGAGAAAATATCGGCGCAATGTTGCTGAGAGAGCCATCTGCACATTAAGATGCATCAGGCTTAGAACCTATCCGAAAACTCTCTAGAGTTTTGGAAGCCAGAGGAATGCTAACGTTACGCGCAATTTAGTAGGTGCCTATGTACGACAAACTCACCCCCCCAACTCAGGGCTCTAAAATTGTTTTCAAGGATGGAGAACCTGTTGTACCAGATAATCCCATCATTCCGTTTATTCGGGGCGATGGAACGGGCGTCGATATTTGGCCTGCTGCCCAGAAAGTATTTGATGCGGCGGTACAGAAAGCCTACGGCGGAAGTCGTGAAATCGTCTGGTTTAAGGTCTATGCCGGGGATGAAGCCTGTGATGTGTACGGCACCTATCAGTATCTTCCAGAGGATACCCTCACCGCCATTAAAGACTATGGGGTGGCGATTAAAGGCCCGCTTACAACGCCTGTCGGCGGTGGCATTCGATCGCTGAACGTGGCCCTTCGACAAATTAATGACCTCTATGCCTGCGTGCGTCCCTGCAAGTTTTATTCAGGCACCCCCTCGCCCCATAAGAGCCCTGAGAAGCTCGATGTCATTGTCTATCGGGAGAACACTGAAGATATCTACCTGGGCATTGAGTGGCCCCAGGGCAGCGAACAGGGCGATCGCCTCATCAAGTTTTTGAACGAAGAGCTGATTCCTTCCACTCCAGAACATGGCAAGAAGCAAATTCGCCTGGATTCTGGCATCGGCATCAAGCCCATCAGCAAATTCGGATCTCAACGACTGGTGCGTCGAGCCATCAAACACGCCCTGAGGCTCCCCAAGCACAAGCAGCAGGTCACTCTCGTTCACAAAGGCAACATTATGAAATACACCGAAGGTGCGTTTCGTGATTGGGGCTATGAACTTGCAAAAACTGAGTTCCGCGAGGAGTGCATCATTGAGCGTGAGTCCTGGGTGCTAAGCAACAAAGAAGCCAATCCAGAGATTTCCATCGAGGACAACGCTCGTAAAGTGGAGCCGGGATACGATGCCCTCACTCCAGAAAAACAGGCAGAGGTGCGATCGGAAGTCCAGGACATTCTAGACGCCATCTGGGACACCCACGGCAATGGCAAGTGGAAAGACAAGATTATGGTCAATGACCGCATTGCCGACAGCATCTTCCAGCAAATTCAGACACGACCAGATGAATATTCCATCCTCGCAACCATGAACCTGAATGGAGATTACCTCTCCGATGCCGCAGCGGCGATCGTGGGTGGACTCGGCATGGGGCCAGGGGCGAACATTGGAGACACCTGCGCAATTTTTGAAGCGACTCACGGAACTGCGCCTAAACACGCCGGACTCGACCGCATCAATCCAGGTTCAGTCATTCTTTCTGGGGTCATGATGCTGGAGTTTATGGGATGGCAAGAAGCGGCTGATCTCATCAAAAATGGCATTGGCTCAGCCATTTCAAACCGAGAAGTCACCTATGACCTAGCTCGCCTGATGGAACCTCCTGTGGATACGCCCCTCAAATGTTCAGAGTTTGCATCAGCCATCATTCGTCGGTTTGAAGCCTCGGTTTGAAGGGCAGGGGCTCTTGGGAGAAATGAGGTAGCGTATTGTGACGCTCCGCAATCTGCAACACTGCGAAGCACGCTAAAATTGCGTTTAATGTTGGTGATGAGTGAGTGTGAGCCTAATTAAATACGCGTCCGATTCTCGGATGAGGATAATCTCCTCCGTAGGATTGGTAACGCCTTGATTGATCTACGGTAATGTACCGCCATGATCGTACGCCCTAGCCACCCATCTTCATTTGTTATGACGAATGCTCATTTACCAATGGACAACAGCTTCTCAGGAAGTCGCGCCAAATCAACTCGAACTCAATTTGTTCGTCGTGTTCGCCGCGTTCAACGAGACGTGCTGCTGATGGGTGCTCTGGTAGAGAATTCATTCTTGCTGGCTTGCAATGCGCTGTTTGAGCGTGACTTGTCTGCGGCTCGTCACATCAAAGGCCAGGATAAGCAAATTGACCGCTTTTATCGGCAAATTGAACTGGATTGCGTCAGTTTACTGGCTCTTCAAGTGCCCGCAAGCCAGGATCTGCGGCACCTCAGTGCGTTGATGCAACTGGTTCGAGATCTGGAAAGAATTGGAGATTATGCCGTTGATTTGGGCGAAATTGCCATCAAGCTGTTTCCCTACTCAGCTCATCCCTGTCTGGGCGATATTCAGACCATGGCAGAACGGTGTCGGGCCATGCTAGCGATGAGTCTGGCGTCTCTCTCTGATCTCGATGCCCAGGCAGGTCTGGATATGAAGATCAAAGATGACGCCGTTGATGAAGAGTACGCCAATTTGTATACCGTTCTGGCCCATCAGCGGGATATTCAGGGGGTCGTTGAGCCTATCGTGCTGCTGGTTCTGGTCATTCGCCACCTGGAGCGCATGGCTGACCATGCAACCAATATTGGTAAACGTGTGGCCTATATTGTGACAGGGCAACGTTAATGCTTCAAAAGTTCTTCAAAAGGTAGTTCCAAAACCGTAGTCTTTAGCGGTGTTTGGGGCGATCGCCCTCTTTTTTATGATGCGTTAATGAGGCGATCGCCACTTGTAGCGAGAATGGCTTGCAACATCACCAGACCGCTATATGATTCATATGGCTAAATCGTAAAAATTAGAACAATACCGCAGTTATGAGCAATATCCCACTCACGCCCAGCGATGTTTTAACGCAGCTTCAGTGGCGCTACGCGACCAAGAAGTTTGATCCGACCCAAAAGATTCCTGATGATGTGTGGGACGCCCTCGAACAAAGCCTCGTTCTCGCACCCTCATCCTTTGGCATTCAGCCCTGGAAATTTCTCGTTGTCCGTAACCCCGACGTTCGCAAAACCCTCGTCGAGCATTCCTGGGGACAAACACAAGTCGCCGATGCGTCTCATCTTGTCGTGTTCGCAATCAAAAAGAACGTGGATGACGCAGATGTTGACCACTACCTTGAGCGCATGGCAGAAGTCCAAGGAACACCCGTCGAAAATTTACAGGGGTTCGGCAAGGTGGTGAAAGGCTTTCTCTCCAACCCTCCGTATCCGCTGGATATAAATGAATGGGCAACCCGTCAGGTCTACATTGCCCTCGCCCAATTCATGGTGTGTGCGGCGATGATGAAGGTAGACACCTGTCCCATGGAAGGTTTCGTTCCCGCAAAGTATGACGAAGTTCTGGGTTTGACGGGCACTGACTATGCAAGCGTGGTGGTTTGTCCCGCAGGCTACCGAGCCGAAGACGACAAATCTGCCGCTCGCCCTAAGGTTCGATATTCCAAAGAAACCGTTTTAGACTACGTGGATTGATGCTGGGTTAAGCCAGTTTTTTGGGGGTGAGATGCTGCGCACTGTGCAGCATCTCACCCCCTACAGCTTTTTATTGAGTGCTTGACGTTAAGGACGTATTACCACAGTCCTCGAATCGGCTCAGTCGTTGAGCCTTGCTGAACAGCAGGTTCCTCTGCAGGCATTTCTTCTGCGGGCATTTCTTCTTCAGGCATTTCTTCTTCAGCTGCCATCAATCGAGATTCGAGTTCAGTCACCACATCAGACGGAACCAACACCTCGTCAATAACATGGATAACGCCATTGCTCGCAGGGACATCTGCCCCAATCACGTCAACATCATTCACGGTAACTGCGGGAGGCGCTACGTTGACTGAGAGGTCATCACCATTGAGTGTTTCGACGGGACCCGTACTCAAATCAGTGGACATAACCTCGCCAGGAACAACGTGGTACGTTAGAACTTCAGTCAATAAATCTCTATTTTCAGGTAACAGCAGGGCGTCCAAAACACCCGTAGGAAGAGCATCGAAAGCTTCATTTGTTGGGGCAAAGACTGTGAAAGGTCCTTCTCCCTGCAACGCATCGACCAAATCAGCTGTCTGGAGGGCTGTAACCAAGGTGCTAAATGTGTCAGAGGAACTGGCAACATCAACAATATCTCCCTCAGCCTGAGCGAGCATCGTTTGGGCGAGTTGTCCATCAATAACTTCTGCGGTCTGAACCTGTGCGGGAGCATCTTGCTTAGCAAAAACCGAGGGTGAAATGCCAATAATCCCGAAAAGGCTGGTGAGTGCAATCAGCTTAAGAGTGGGGACGGGGGTATTCATAACGTTATTTCTCAGAGGAGTTACAAAAATTAACAGTAAGCTATAGTAGCGGCAAAAACTATGATTTTTCTAGGTCCTTTAGAAGGAAACTTGGAAACAGACATATAATCCGACCGACAGTTGACTAAGTTGTTCCCGCTAGATGATAAGAGGCTGATAGTGAGTTCGGACAAACTCTCCAAGGTATGGTTGTGAAATTCATCGCTGCATGTACGTGGTAAATTCGTGTACCTTATTTCGTCGAAAACATTAGATTTTAGTGTCGAGCGATCGCCCCAATCCATCGACACCCTGAGGCGATCGCTCCTGTCCTGGTATCACTCCAACGGGCGCGATCTGCCCTGGCGACACACCCGTAATCCCTACAACGTCTGGGTCTCTGAGATTATGCTGCAGCAGACTCAGGTAAATACCGTGATTCCCTATTACCACCGCTGGCTCGACACCTTTCCGTCCGTCAAAGAACTGGCCGCTGCTGACCAGCAGCAGGTTCTGAAATGCTGGCAAGGGCTGGGCTACTATGCCCGCGCGAGAAACCTTCATCGTGCGGCTCAGCTGGTGCTGGAGCATCACGCAGGCCAGTTTCCGCAGTCCTTAGAGGTCGCCATGCAGCTACCGGGGATTGGCCGCACAACCGCTGGTGGTATTCTCAGTGCGGCGTTTGATTTAGCGACACCTATTTTGGATGGCAACGTCAAACGCGTATTGACGCGACTGATTGGCTTACCGTATCCTCCAAGACGGGCAGAAGCGCTGCTGTGGGAGGTCTCCTCTCTGTTGATTGACCCCCAGCATCCCAGGGATTTTAATCAAGCCCTGATGGACTTGGGGGCAACGATTTGCATTCCCAAAGCTCCAGCCTGTGACCCATGCCCCTGGCAAAGCGAGTGTTCGGCATACGCCTCAAACCTTCAAACAACATTACCGATGACAGAAAAACGTTCTCCCCTACCTCATAAGCAAATCGGCGTCGGTGTGATTTGGAATGACGACGGCCAAATTTTGATCGACCGACGACGGCAAGAAGGCTTGCTGGGAGGCATGTGGGAATTCCCCGGCGGCAAGATCGAACCGAATGAAACGGTTGAAGAATGCATCAAACGCGAGATTCGAGAAGAACTGGATATCGACATTACCGTGGGCGATCGCCTCACCACCGTTGACCATACCTACAGCCACTTTCGGGTCACCTTACATGTCTATCACTGTCAGTATCAGTCGGGCGTACCCACCCCGCTGGAGTGTGACGAAATCAAGTGGGTAGCGCTGGAGGACTTATCTACCTACCCGTTCCCTAAGGCGAATGAACAGATTATTGCGGCTCTCCAAGCTTCAGTTTGATTCTCTTTTTCCTTCCAAGCAAGGGTTACCGATGATAATGAGGAAAGTCATCAATCCTAATTCATCATTGATTTTCCAAATCATTTAGAACGAAGGTAGCTTTGTGCGTTCAATGTATGTTAGTTTAATAATCGCTCTTTTGAGCCGTCTGGCTGCAGTGCTTGTTGACTCAGCGTCTAATTGCCAGATGACACATGGGTCGCTAGCTCAATGGTAGAGTACTCGGCTTTTAACCGATCGGTTCTGGGTTCGAGCCCCAGGCGACCCATTTTTTCAAGTTTTATGGCTGTTTCAACTCTTTGGCCTTACAAAACACCGGGAATCCCTGACGATCTGTTCGAGCGGTTGCCAGGAATCCCGATGAGCCAACGTGAAATACGGCTGCTGCTCATTTCACATCTCCGACTGAAGCCAGATGCAGTGTTGTGGGATATCGGCGCAGGAACGGGCACCATTCCCGTTGAGGTGGGACTTCTGTGTCCTGAAGGTCAGATTGTGGCGATCGAGCGAGATGCAGAGGTGGCCGACCTGATTCAGCGAAATTGCGATCGCTTCGAGGTCAAAAACGTTAGCATTATTATTGGGAGTGCTCCTGAATGCTTGCAATCCTTAACTTCTACTCCTGACTGTATTTGTATTGAAGGTGGAAAAGAGGTCAAGCTGATTCTGAAAGAAGCGTGGGAGTTCCTAAAGCCGTCTGGGCGGCTAGTGGCAACAGCTCACAATCTCAAAAGCCTGTATTCAATTTCAGAAGGACTCGCGGAGTTGCAAGCACGTAACATCGAAGTTGTCCAATCTGCGATTAACCGCCTGGAGACTCGTGGAAACAGTCAAGTTTTAACCGCTACAAGTCCAATCTTTGTCTTAGGTGGAGAAAAAGCCGAATAATACAGTACACTCTCATTACTTTTGATTGCCACTACTGTTGATTCTTATTCCTTTTGGGAAAAATGGGTTGACTGAAGGTTGGAACCTACGATGGCTGTAGTAGGGCTCTGGGTTACGATACAATCCGGACGTGGGCCAGACACGGGTCAGACACTAGAGAGCCATGAATCGTTGAATCTCGTAGTTGAATCTTGGCAATTCTTAATCTAGCCTTAATCGCTTGTTAAGGTGTCATCCCCGTGCATTAATGTTGTTTGGGTATTAATAGCCTTACATCCGTGACACCTATAGAGCAGAATCAACGATAGAGAAAACCCAACGTTTGGTTAGGGCGTTTGGTTAGGGTATGTTTAGCCTCCAACTCAGTGTTGGCTTACGCGATTAGCCGTTGAGGTTATCCGTATGTGATTACAGCGGTTTGCAACCGCTTTAAGCAAAAAACAGTTGTGTGGAGCGCGATGCGCCCCACACAACTGTACTTAACCACCGCGCACAGCGCTGTAAGTATTTGATGAATAAATGCAGAACAAGTGCAGAACACATTCGTTGAGCAAGCAACCGTCCTTTTATAGAAATTGCCATGCCTCTGTCCAGGGTTATTAGTGCCATTGTTGCGATCATCATTGCGCTTGGAATGATCCTCTTAGGAGGATGGTATTTCACGATATTCTTCGGCATCATTGTCTATCTTGGACAACTAGAGTTATTTCAGCTCGTTCAAGCGAAGGGGATTGCTCCGGCTGCAAAAACTACCCTCGTTGTCAGTCAACTTTTTCTCATCATTGCAACGTTTGCCCCCAATCTCATTGACCCGGTCTTCCCGATTGCGGGAACGTTTATTTGCTTCTACTTGCTGTTTCAGCCCCAACCCTCGACCATTGCAGATATCTCGACCTCATTGCTTGGGCTTTTCTACGGAGGATATTTGCCCAGCTATTGGGTGAGGCTGCGGGGGTTAGGCGGTGCCGAGACAAGCAACTTGATTTTCGGAGGATATTGGCCCGACTCTCTCAATCTTCGTGCCATGCCAGAAGGGTTACTCATTACGCTGCTAGCCTTCGGCTGCATCTGGGCGGCGGATATTGGAGCCTATGTTTTTGGGAAAGCCTTTGGACGAACTCGACTGTCAGACATCAGCCCCAAAAAAACGGTTGAAGGAGCGTTGTTTGGTGTTTTAGGAAGTATTGCAGTCGGCGTGCTTGGAGCTTTATATCTGGGTTGGCCAGGATGGCCCCTCTCTGGAGCTGCCCTGGGCTTACTCATAGGGGTGGCCAGTCTTCTCGGAGACTTGACTGAATCGATGATGAAGCGCGATGTGGGGGTCAAAGATTCGGGCAAGCTCATTCCTGGTCATGGGGGCATCTTAGATCGCACGGACAGCTACGTGTTCACAGCGCCCTTAGTCTACTATTTTCTAACGTTATTACTGCCAGTCTTGCCCACCTGACACGAAGTTACAGCGCTATGCGCGTTGGTTAAGTGATGTGTGGGGCGCGGCGCGCGCCACACATCTGTTGTTTTGATTTACGCGGGTGCAAACCGCTATATCTTTAAAGTTGAATTGACAGACTCTTAGGGGCGTTCTAGAAACGCCACACACTCCACATGGGCCGTTTGAGGAAAGAGATCCACAGGCTGCACACGGGTTAGCTGGTAAACGCCATCACGACACAGCATGTTGAGATCGCGGGCGAGGGTGGCGGGGTTGCAGCTAACGTAGACGATGCGCGGAGCCTGCATCACCAGCAGTGCCTCTAGTACCTTGGATGTACAGCCTTTGCGAGGAGGATCAAGCACAACGACATCTACTGAATTCAGTCCTTCTTCTAACAGAATGGGCAAGACCTCTTCCACGGATCCCACATGAAACATGATGGTGTTGATGCCATTAATGGATGCATTCATCTGGGCTTGTTCAACAGAGGGTTCGTGAGACTCAATGGCGATCGCCTCTCTCACATGTTCGGCCAGCGGTAGAGTCAACGTACCTACCCCACAATAGGCATCCATCAGCACTTCTCGCCCAGTTAACTTCAGCTCATCTAGAATCACCTGCAAAAGGCGTTCGGCTTGCTCCGTATTCACCTGAAAGAAGGTCGTGGCTCCGATCTGGAACGTGAGGTTGGCAAACTGTTCGGTGATGAACGGCTGGCCAGCGACACATCGGGTTTCTGCGCCAAAAATGGCGTTAGTCTTTTGAGAATTCAGGTTCAGCAGCACTCCCACCAAGGCGGGATAGCGCTCCAGCCATTCATTTGCTTGTTCTGTGAGCCCCTCCCACTCCGCTTCACTGGCTACCAGCGTCAGCAGCATTTCCCCAGTCCGCTGTCCGATGCGAAGGGACAGATGCCGCAGTCGCCCCTGATGGCGCTGTTCGTTATAGATGCTCCAGCCTCTTGTCTGAATGTCTTGCTTGACCTCCGCCAGCAAAGGATTCAGCCGTTCGTCCTGGACAGGACACTGATTGAGGTTCACCAGTTTGTGACTGCCCTTTTGGTAGTACCCCGCTTGCACTTGCCCTGTGGAGGGCGATCGCCCCAGCGGATAGGTTGCCTTGTTGCGATAGCCAAACGGTTCAGCCGCAAGCACATCATCGACTGGAGGATCGGACAGGTCACCAATTCTCGTCAATGCTTGGACGACTTCGTTGTGCTTTGCCAGAAGTTGCTGATCATAGTCAACGGACTGCCACTGACAGCCACCACATTTATCCGCCACGATGCAGACCGGACGCACCCGATGAGGTGAGGGAGTGAGAATCTGCTGAATTTTGCCATGACCATAAGACGGTTTGGTGTGGATCAGGCGAACAAGGAGGCGATCGCCCGGTACCGCATCCGGCACAAAGACGACGCGATCGCCCCACCGTCCTACACCGTCCCCTCGATTACTCAAATCCTGAATATCCAATTCGATGCAGGTTCCCTGCTGCCAATGTTGCGAAGAGGATGCAGGCACGCTTGGGGATAATGGACTGAGTGGAGATTCCTGAAGCACGTGTTGTTCAGAAAATGGATTAGGTGCTGGGTCTGAGCTAGCACGAGTATCATCATTCATTAATGTGCCCTCAACCTTTCTTACAACTATATGCACACTGGTTCACATAATCGCTCTGGAAAACCAGCCATTAGAAAACCAGCCATTATTGGGTCACTTTATTTTAATGAATGAAAGCGGCGATCGCCCCATGCATCTAATTGAAAGGGAAGGGCGATCGCTCTTCATCTCTAAGACTATCGTAATTCAGTTCATCTCCTAGTCCGTTACGCTCTCATCAGAACAGAGCATCTACACGACATGGCAAACTTCTCAAATGGACAACAAAGGAAAGAGGGGCGCACGCTGTGCGCCCCTCTTTCCTTTGTAAACTCCGCCAAACCGTATCACCTGGAGAAACAAGTGCTACTAAAATTTTTCTATCAAGAAGCCTTCTTTTTTTTTGCGTAAATACTGCGCACATGTTTTTTTACTGTATTTGATGTGATTCCTAATTCTGCAGCAATCTGCTTATAGGTGTAATTATCATGCTGCAACACCCACACATCTTTCTCACGGGGGGTCAGTCCATATCGGTCTGCCTCTTGCAGGACTATGTTTGTAATTGCCTGTTGACGGTCTTCAATGTTAAGAATCAAATACGAATGATCTAACTGTTGGGTCGTTAGCCAACGCGCACGAACATGGATGGCCATTGCTGATCTCGTGAAAATATCACACTCAATTAACCAATTTTGGTCAGGAAACAAAAGACGACTCTGCATGAGAGAGTGGCAGATATGATTTATCTCGCCCGGAATGAAGGGGTGTGAGGCAGAATCATCGCTTCGCAACTGGTTCAATATTTTTTGAGATGTATCACACGCATATATCAGTCGATTCTGATCTGAAAATATTAAAACCCCTCCTATAGATTCTTGAATCACAGCATTTTTTATTAAGTTAGAACGCGTTCTCGCATCTTCTTTATGCAATGGCTGATGCTCTTGAAGAAGATATGCTTCTTCCTCAGTGGTCTGCAATACATTATTCAGCGTAGATGCTCTCATGATTTCTGATGGTTAATTGATGTGGGAGGCTACCGGGCGTTGCTGCTCACAACGCTAGATCGAGATCTAATTGACAGTTCTAAAGTTAAAGTTTTTTCATCGTCTTGAGAAAATAAATGTAACACACGATAAAAAACGGGGCTCTCAAGAGAAATGCTGGTGGAAAAGGAGCCTCAAAACTATACGGTAAAATCACAGTATCTATGCACTAGAATTGCCAGAATTACTAGAACCTCTAGAATGAACTGTGCTGCTTTTCTTAACAACATGAAAGTGAAGAAAATCATGGAGTGCAAAGGGAATTGGCGCACCGCTAAAACTAATCAGTAACTGCACTCGATAGACACCTGAAGGCAGAGAGATGTCTGGAAGAAGAGTCTCGTAATAGGGTTCAAAATCCTTTAATGCAGAAGGTTGCGATTCTCCTAGTGATAGGATTGGGCCAGCAGAATCTATCGTTTTAGCAAAGCCTTCGAGCCGATAGTTTACCTTACCTGGCAAGGTGGCCTGAGCTAGTTCTGGTAGCTCAAAAAATATCTCCAAATCAAACGCGTCCTTGGCTACTAGCGGACGTGGCAGGCTGCGAATACCCTTGCTCACAACCATGGGTATTCTTGCGCCAGGCGGCTGAAAAATACTGACTCGAATGACATTTAAGGTCAGGCTGAGATTTGTTTCAGAGAAGGATTCTTCTGGAGCAAGTTGCTCATCGATTGCAGTGGCTCGCTTATCTAAATCGGTTGGGGGTTCCTCTCCACTATCCTCTGAGTCGCTCGCTGTGCTGGAGATAGAATAATATCGTTCTATCATCCAGTCTTGTACATCTTCTCCCCCCAAACCTGAAAACGTTGCTTCCTCTCTGGACTCTTGAACAGCGATGTAAGTTTGCTCTATAGTTTGACCGTCCACATCACGGCTCTGAAACTCTAGCAAAAATGAAATCGGAGTTTGCCAAGCTGCCGCTTCAGAAGTCTCTACAATTTGACGGGCTTGTGTAATCCAGGCCAAAGCGGTTTCTGAAGAAACTGCTAAATCAGAATCAGAGAGTGCTTCTTCAACTTCTTCTACAGAAGCTTGTGCTAAGTCTTGTACGGTTTCAATATTTAATCGTTCTCGAAGACGTTGGATAATTACTGTATCTAGCCCTTCAATGCTCTCAAGGCTTTCGCTTTCAATGAAAGGCAGGTCTTCTGGAGTAGATCCGCTCATCGTATTTTGATCCCCACTAATGCACAGAATCCCGTATTTTTCTGGGCTCTATTCAATTGCTATGGCAGGACTAAGCAAGCAATATTCAAAACATAAAATGTAAGTCTGGATCCCTTAACAGTTCGCTATGTTCTAACCTAATAGACGATGTTGATGGATCCAGACTTAGTCTAGAAACACGGAAATGGTGGCCTAGAAGGGTTGATCTGCAATTTGGACTCGACGTTCGCCGATGTAGCCGTATCCAAAGACATACTGACCACATTTATGAGTCAATGGCCCGACTTCAACGGTCGCTCCAACGAGATAATATCCCTTAGTGAGTCCTAAGATCTGCGGTTGGATAGTAGTTCCTACCCAATACTTGAATTGCCCTTCTTTTGATTTCTGAATGACTTTTAGATCTTTTTCCGCCGCTGCTGGACCTAACCCTTCAAAGTGAAAGTAAACACAAATATCGATACCCAAGCACAATAACAGACGAGTTAATGGGCTTTGATCGAATTTGATGTCTAGTCCAACCCGCATCTCTTCGTTGAGGTCGATAATATGTTTAGATTGCTCAGGGTGAGGCCCCCAGGGCTTTGTATCACCTGATGTTCGCGTTCCAGTTGCCTTGAGTTGATACAGCTCAAAGTAACTCTGTCCAAGAATTTCTCGACTATATGTTTCGGAATCAGTATAGAGACCGCCTTGAGCTGGCAGCTTCTGTGCCATTTCGGCAGGGGGTTCTGCAATTTCAGATTCAGGGACAACTTCAGATGTCTGATCAATTAAAGGTAGAGTCGTAGACATAAAAACATCCTCTGTAGATGTGAACTTACCTGTGTACACAACCGCAGCTACATAACTAACTTCCTTGGAAGATTCTGTAGAGCGGCTACTTGTGAACATCATCGTCACAAATCTACGGAGCTTTGAAAATTACCCAATCTGGATACCCTGCATCGTTGAATCTACTTATAGAAAAAGATTACGGATGTAGCAGAAAAAGATATTCATGCGTTTATTGCATCTCTACACGTTTTCTACCATGAGAACTGTATCAGTGTTTTACGCTTTAATCTGAGAATAATTTAATCGATAGTATTAGGGATTAGCAAAAGAAAAAAAGGTTCGAGAGAGGGACGATAGATCACTCAGTCGTCCCTCTCTCGAACCTTTTTTTGAAATTTTATTTTCACGCGAGTTCTTGACTGTTGAACGGTGCTTGCTGACACTGACTAAAGGGAGTACCCATTGAGGGCGAGATAAGTTTCTGTAGAGCGAGGTTTCTTTGCATTTCTTTACATTTTCTCTCGACCATCAGGCACGATAGATGGTGGTTCTTGCTTATCCCTCAGTGGGATCGGGTAACCCAACCGGATGCCCTACGCCAAAATTGATATCTTTTGCCCACCGCAAACTCAGCAGTGCCCAACAATCATCCACCAAATTGTTCAAGACATAGGCATAGGGCAACCACGCATAGCCTTTGGTGCCCCAGTCTTCGCCCCAGGAATTTCTGACCAGCAAGGCCCCAGAGGTTTGTCTCTGGTCATCATAGCCAACGGCGACCAGGGCGTGACCTTCCTCGTTCCAATTGAGAGAAGCATCGTTGGCGGGGGGTGCGATGCAGTCAGAGTGACTGTCCAGTAATTTTGTCAGTTCGGTGTAAGCGTGAACAGCAAACATGCAGGGGAGCTTTGCGGCCAGCAACACCTTGATTTGAGCCAGAAGATCCTCGGCTCTCATGCCATCCCGATCCAGGCGAAAGTACTTTATATCTCGATACTTATAGCCATGTTGATAGCAGGTGTGATCGGGGATGTCTTCCAGCTTTTTGCTCTTGGGCCAATAGGCTTCGGGCGGCACACCAAAACGAACCAGCGCCTCCATGGTGCTATTTGTGGAAACTCCCCGGTCTTCTTTGCTTGAGCCATGATCAAGTTGTAGAGCAGCCTGATACAGGAAGAGATTGGAAAGGATGTCGTACTGGCGATCGCCACTTTCTTGAGCGGCCTTGTACAAGCACATGTATTCCACCAGCGCCGTTCCCGCATGAGCCGTACATGAGTTCAATTCCCCCTGGTCTTGCACAGGAGAACACCATCCGCTGAGATCGATAAACGACGGCAGTGTGCGGCCAACTTTAGAGGGACGTTCTGACGTATAAACTGGGCTGGTGTCGGATAGAAAAGCATTCAGTATCGTGTTACGAGGCACGTTTTCTACAAGTCGCTGACTTGGGCTTTGCAGACGATGGAGTTTTGTGATGGTTAACGGCACCCAGATATTTCGAGAGTTTTCCTTTTCCCGAAACACGTATTCGAGGAAGGTTGTGTGAGGGGAGTATACAGGTGCTTGCATCGACTGTGATCGCTCTGCATGCGCCACTTTTTCAGGCAGGATGGAGATTAGTAGACGTTCTAGAAGGCTTAGGGTATCGTGTATTTCCCCAGAATGCTGTGAATGATTTAAGGCATCGAACACTTGAGCAATGAATGTTTGACTTGATATTTGCCAGGCTCGCTCAACAACACTGAACAGCACCTTTTCATCTTTGATTTTGAAGTTGAATTGATCGTCATAGATCACATATTGCTTAATCGGTGCAATTTGCCGCATGATTTCTTGAATGATGGGCTGGGTGAGATCCATCAGTTTATCTTCAACAGCTTTAATGATGTTTGAACTATGTTGCTGTAAATTTCCTCCAAATTTATTCAAGAATTGGTTCACAACAAATCTTTGAATAAATTCTGAAAAGAACTCTGGAGGAGAGGGGGGTTCGAGACATAGGCATTCGTCAAATTCGTCTCTTGTTTTGACTCGTGCTGCGGTCAAAATCGTTCGATTAAAGTCTGCTTTGCCTTCAATTAAGTCATAGATTTCTTCAATCACTTCTGTCCACACGTTAGTAGAGTCGTGCGGCTGTTCAAGGGTTTGAGCGTGTTTCTTTCTTAGAAATTCAAGGACTTCGAGAGCTAGTTTCGCAGTAGAATCTTCAATGTCGAAAATTCCATAATCGCTGTCCATGCGAGGTCTAGAAACCCACCCTTTTTTGGGATGCTTAGGACTCATGATTCCTCCCTTCAGACGTGTTCGACAAGCATAAATTCTGAGGAGCTTGGGGATTGCTACTCAAGTAGATAGATGCCCAGTCACACCCTCGCTTGAGAAGTGCTTCCAAGTTTAAATACTTTTCTAAATCCCATCGGATGAGAGTACCATCGTTACTTGCAGTCACCAAGAAACGACCATCGGCACTAAAATCTCCAGACCAGACTTGTCCGGTATGGCCTTCTAAAGTTGTCACGGGCTGACCATCGGGTGTCCAAACCTTAGTGGTGTTGTCGTGACTGGTTGCCATCAGATAGCGACCATCGGGACTGAATTGCACAACTTCAAAAATGAGTTTTGGATCAGAGATCGACAACTGCTCCGTTCCATCGAGTTCCCACAGTTTGACGCTACCATCACTGCCTGTTGAGGCAATGGTCTGTCCATCAGGGCTGAAGTCGATGCCAGTGACGTTTCCCTCGTGCCCCGCCAATGTTGCAAGGCGATCGCCACTCTCCACACTCCATAGTATGACGGTCTGATCATTACTGGCCGATGCCAGCATCCGCCCATCAGGACTAAACATCACCTTCTGAATGCTCCCTGAGTGCCCCGCCAAGGTCTGAGTGACATTCCCCTCTAAGTCCCAAAGTTTGATGGTTTGGTCGTAGCTGGATGAGGCGATCGCCCCTCCATCAGGACTAAAGCGAGCGTCAATAATGGCTGAATCGTGCCCTATCAGCGTGGTCTCTCGGGTGCCGTCGAGGGCCCACACGATGGCGACGCCATTGGTATATCCAGCTACGAGGCGATCGCCCGAGGCACTGAAGTCAACCGCATAGCCATGGGTCTCCGGATCAGGCGAAGGGATTTGACGAACCGGCAAACCGTCAGCCCCCCACAGATAAATCTCGCCGCCCGCACCAATGGATGCGATGAGTTGATCGCCTGGGCTGATGTCCACATCGTAGATGCCGCCGGGATGCCCCTTGAAGTACATGAGTCGAGGACTGTCGAGCCGCCAGAGCCTTGCTGTTTGGTCATCTCCCGCAGATACCAGCCATTGCCCATCGCGACTAAAGCGGATGCTCCGCAAAATTCCCTCATGGCCTTGCAACGTTTGCAGGTGGGTCCCTTCCGTATCCCATAGATGAACCGTGCGATCGTGGCTAGCCGTAGCCAAGATTTGACCATCCGGTGAAAACTGTACATCGGTGACAGAGCCCTCATGTTCAGTGATGGTTCGCTGAGCAACTCCCTGAGCGACATCCCAGAGCATGACCGACTGGTCTCGACTGGAAGTGGCGAGAGTCTGCTGGTCAGGACTAAAGCTAACCGCTAAAACCCAATCGGCATGACCAGTCAGTTGATGCTGAAGCGTGCCATCTACAGTCCACAGTTTTGCCGTCTTATCGTGCGATGTCGAAGCGATTATCTGCCCGTCAGGACTCACGTCCACGTCAAAAATTGGATCGTTATGGGCGGCAATAGTGTTCAGCAGCACTCCATCGACACTCCAAACTCGAAGAATGCCGCGATAGTCGCCTGTGACAATCGTGGAGCCATCGGGGCTCATGTCAAAACCGTCGATCCGGTCGGGATGTTCCAGGATGACGGGAGATCCATTATTCTCATTGAGGCTCCAAATTCTCACCGTGCCATCCATTCCAGCCGATATCACGTACTCCCCCGACGGAGAAAATTGCACATCCGTTACCTTGGACTCGTGACCTTCCAACAGATGGGTTTGGCGACCCTCAACCGTCCAAACGCGAACCGTTGAGTCTCCGCTCGCTGTCGCAATTTGCTGGTCATCTGGACTGACGTCAACAGCGTAGATCTCCGCTTCATGGGCGTCGAACCGATTGAATTCCGCTACATGATCAATGGCTTTAGCCAATTCAGTCATAATTGTGGCTTGAATGGTTAGTTCCACGGTTCTGTCCATCTGCGTGAGAAGCGTACCAGCTTCCAAACTTGCCAATAACGGTTCTAGCGGTGTTGTTTCTAAAACGGAGCGCACGGCAGCCGTTTGAGCCAGGGCTCTTAATTCCTGAGTTTGAGCCTCAATGCGTTGACGGTTGGCTTCATGCCACTTAATGCCTGCTAGAAGTCCCAACCCTGCGACACACAGCAGAGCCACGATGGAACCGATTGCCACCTGCTGGGTTTGTTTCAGTTCTTTCTGTTGCCGTGCCTGTTCTTCTGCTAAGAGGCGATCGCGCAACCCTACCCCAGCCTTGATGTAGTCTTTTTGCAGAGGAGTAACCGACGGCTTTTTCTGCTGTTGAATTGAGTCTTGGAGCCAGTCTTGGGCGATCGCCAACTCAGTTCCCCGCAGCAGCACATCTTCTGTTCGATGCTTCTGCTCCCACTCAATCGCTCGCTGCAACCATTTGGTGTGTTGACGCACGTATCCCCGATCCGTTTCCAGCACTCGCACCACCTGATTGAAGGCATCCCAAAAATCAATATCGTCACGGGTAAAGTCAATCCACTGGACTTTCGACAATTCAGGATGCAGGTCTGCGACGTTCACCGCCTGATGCAGCACCGTAATAAAGCGCTTATTGTGCTTCGCCGCATACTCAACCTCATCGGCACAATAGGGAGAATTGACCGACTTGGGAGATAGAAGAAACAGAAAATTATCAGCCGTTTCGATGCCGCGATAAATTTCCTGCTGGAAGTCTGCACTCGA
>JAYKJC010000100.1:0-9231 GCA_035285885.1 Leptolyngbyaceae cyanobacterium
TAAGGCATTTGTAGATCACAAATTTCTGATTCATACCCAGATCAAGCAACGCCAGAAAAAGAACGGGTGTGTGAGTGTTCACGTTTACTCAGTCTTCTTCTCTTCTCTTATGTTAAGGTGCGGCTAAGTGATGCTGACGTAAGATGTGATGCTCGTTAACGTTTGGTTACAGAGTATGAAGGGCGATCGCCCTTCCATCACCCTTCGATCACCCGCTGGATTCAAGCATCAACCGTCAACCGTCAACGTTCATGCGTGTTTTAGTGGAGAGCATTTAAATGCAGCACTTCCTGTTAGAAACCTTTCCATTGCCTGAAAAGACCTGGAGCGACAGTCTAGAAGCCCATCAACTCACCTACGAATTTTACTCAGAAGTCAGCTACCGCCAAGATTTCGATGCCTACTGCCAGTGGTACTACGACACCGCTGCTCAGCACCGAGCAGAAGCTGACTCCATGAAGCATGACCTCAATATCTTTGGATGGTTTTGTGGCCAGTAGATAGTCTATGTCTTTTGGTTCTACGTCTTTTGGGTCTATGCCTCTGGCTCCCTTGCTCTAAAGGGGAATCTGCTTTAGAGCCTGTGGCTCCCGTTTAGACAGGAGGTGGACAATCAAAGCTCATTCGGACACCAGCTCGACCTCGTCTTCACGGAGGTGAGCCTTAAACCGCTTGTCAAACTTAACGATGATGGGAAAGTTTGCGCTGATCACCTTACCTTGCCACTCGCTCGCAAGGCCAATCACCTCACCTTCTTGACCTTTGATGTCGTACGGTTCATTGCGGCTAGAGGGGTGGTGGTAAACAATAACGGATTCAGAGACTCGTACGCGATCGCCGACTTTCATAACGCTTCCTTTCTCACAATCAACACCAATCCTGGGCATGAACTCACCTCAGGCTAAAAGTCGTAGACTTCCCGTTGGGAAACTACGACTCGCGCCCTAGAAGAGGGGTATGTTCATCAGATTGATCTCTACTTATATTTGCATATATTCTGTGCCAATTATGAAGAAATGAATGAGTGCCCTGAATAAGCGCACGTCCTCAATCCTGAACCGCCTATTCCTGAGTGTCCTCAGGAGACTCCTTATCAAAAGACTCCATAAAGGGCAGATACTCAGAGAGGGTTTCAATGGCCTGGTCAACAGCTTCGTTGAAGTTGCTTGGAGCGTACCGTCGCCATGCAAACACCCCACCTGCACCTAGGGCGAACATCACAATCGACAGGCAGACCGCCACGAGAAACACCCCCAACCCCGACGATTCGGGTTCATCGGGTTCGATATCGGGTTCTGAAGGAGCCGAGGCTCCAAGGAGCGTGCGGGCCAGGGCTTCAAAGTCCGCAGAATCACCAACCGATTGAAAGGCTGGGTCTGACGAAATGGAGTCCATCTGCTCAGGGCTCAGGTCAGCCAGTTGAAACGCTGCAAAATTTGTAGGGGATGCAGTACGGTCTTCATTGCCCTGATGCTCAGAGGAGGTATCGAAACGATTCTGCCACGTAGGGTGACGCTGTACCGATGGTTGATGGGATACCTCATTGAGAGCCTCATCCTGATTCGATGCTGACGCGGGGATGGGGGTCAACCGACTGGAACTTGACGAGGCAGATGAAGCGTGGGATGGCTCAAACATCTGCACCGATTCCGCCGAGGTGCGACAGCGCATGAGAACGACAGATGCATTGTCATGACCGTTGTGCTGATTGGCCAACTTCAGCCAAATGCCAACCGCCTTGTTGAGAGACAACTGCCCCCGCAGCACATTTCTTGCCATTGACTGCCAATAGCGCTCGATGAGTCCTCCGTCGCTCAGTCCATCAGAACACAGCAACAGCACGCCATCTTCATCAATCATGAAGCGCTGTAGTTTGATATGGAGATATTCGCCTTTTCGAGTGCCTAATGCCTGGGTGAGGGCGATCGCATCGCTTCGACGTTCTGCCTCTCTCGGTAAACTGCGACCTTCAATCACCTCGCGAGACTTCACATCATCGTCCACCGTTAAGCAGTGACAGCCATTGGGCGTGAGCCAATAGGCTCGACTGTCGCCCACATGGGCGAGATATAGCTCGTGGGTGTTTGCTGACCCAGCGGGCGTCATCACCTGCTGCGGCACCTGAAGCGCCATCACCAGCGTGGTGCCCATCCGGTGGCGATCGTGACGATTTTGTTCATTATTCTGAAAGGCCACCAAGTTATTGACGACGCGAATTGCCGCTTCGATCTGGCGCATCACAATATCGGGCGAGAGGGGGGTGGGTTCCGATGCCAGATCCGCAAACAGCGCCCTCAACTGGAGCTTGAGCGCCCGCACCGTCAGTTGACTCGCCACCTCACCGCCAGAATGTCCACACATGCCGTCACACACGATCGCCACCCGAGGCTGTAGCTCATCGGCTTCGTCAATGGCCACACCGTTGAGCGAGAGCGTGAGGGGATAGCAGGTATCTTCATTCAGCGTGCGTCCATCTCCTGCGGACGTAGACCCCGCACTATCCACCAGGAGTGGATAGTGCGCCGCCTGTTGAACGAGAGCCGTATTCAGCCGGGGGGCAACCGCCGACCACGATGCATCAGGATTCTGAAGTTCTTCTCCTATCGAGAGAAGGATGGACTGAACCGACGCATCAGCGGTTTCTGCCCAGTTGATCCACACACTACCGAGCGCCTTGAGAGAGGCCATCTCAGGCTCTAAAGAGGAATCATTCAGCAGTTCGCGCAGTCGAACGCGCCATCCATCCACATGAATGTTGTCCGGGTGAAGAAGGCTTGCAGCGACCCCTTGCGATTCCAGAACCGTCCAAAGCTGACCTATTTGCCAGAGCCAGGACAACTGACGTACAGGATTTGCCGCTGTCCACATAGACTCCAGAGTCGGTAACAACGCTCCATTCGCATCCACAGGGATATTGGTGAGCAGCACAATCGGTTTGCGTTCCTCATTGGGCATTTCCTTGGGGAATGGTTCTTCACTGGGCGTGTAAATGCCATACACCTCGGGGAGATGAAGCCGATGACCGTATAGCTTTAGATAAGGAGAAACGCTGGCAGGCCACTCCATCTCTCGATCAAGCTCCCTCTCCGGGTGATGATCGACCCACATCTGACTGGATATCACCTGAAAGCGATCGCCCACCATCGTTCCAGGAGACAATTGGGCGATCGCCCGTCCATTCATGTCATCACCCACCACCCACAGATAGGGGTGAGTCGTTGCGGGGGAGGTTGAGATTAGCTTTGGAGAAACACTCATGTGAGATGCCCTAAGAGATTCACGTGATTGGCTACAACAAACCGTGTCCTGAAGGAACGCGTTCGTTCACCAAAGGATACTCGCGTTTTCTAAAATTGCGCGACCCTAAATGTGGGGTTGATAGATTTCTTAGGGAAATGCATCGAATAATCGAATAATCGAATATCAGTATTCCTTCAACACCTACTCCGGCACTTACTCCAACACTTACTCCGGCACTTACTCCGGCACCTGTGGTGCTTCAGTGGGCGTCTTGGGTTCTTCGTCTAACAGCGTCAGCACAACGGGGGTCGGCTGGTCTGGACTGTAGCCGTAAGCAATGATATATCCCCGCACAGAAGACAAGGTAACAATCTCAGACGTAGGTTCCTCTACAGAAAGGTAATAATCTCCCAATTCCACAGACGCCAGACTGTCGCCAGGGAAGATGTCAACTTTCCACACCAGTGAACTGTCATCGGGGACTTGCACGCCAAATTCGCTGTAGCCGCTGCCGATGGCGATCGTATCTCCAACTTCCAGCGGTGTTGCTTCCTGTCCCCAGGGCAGCTCTTCACCGTTTAATGTCAGTGTCGCTCCGTTGTAGTGGCTCACTTCTACGATCGCCTCTGATGCAGGGTTCTGAGGGGCGATCGCCTCTACCTCAGGCGTGTCTATTGACTCGGGCGCGTCCATTGGCGCATCTGTTGGGGACGCCTCTGTTTTGAGAACTGGATGTGTTGTGCTCGGACTCGTTGGGGTCGGAATAACCGTTGCCACACTTGATAGAGATGCGATGACGGCAACTCCTAAAACGCTAATGTTCACGATCTAAGCCTCCCGAAATGTCTAGTCAGCACGTTAACTCAGCATTCATTACTGCTATTCTAATGACGCCCCGAATTCATTGTAGGTGCCAGTAGGGTCACCAGCCTTACATGTTTAGGACTACCCAATATCTTTTTCGACTTGAAAAGCAATCTCTTGAGCTTTCACTCGGTTTGCAGGTGTATCCGACATCTCAAGAGCGATGAAGTGTCGCTTGCCTCCATGGGAAAAACTAACCTCAGGCGACCGTGATCACTTCTGTATTGGATACTTCTACTGTTTGATCGGCGACGAGGGCGTTTTGAAGAGGATTTTGAATTGGACGAATTTTTGGAAAACATGGCGTGTCGTCAGAACATCTGATCTCTGATGCCATCCTACCCTGGAGATTTTCGATCACAGTTTCGATCACGCTTTGTGCCCCAAACTTGTCTAATGATGTCTTAAATTGCCCAAGTAAATTTTTATGAAGCACGCAACAAAGAGAAACCGCAAGGGTTGTAGCCCTTGCGGTTCTTTGCTTTATAAGGCTTTTCGAGAAAGCTGGTGACAAGATTCGAACTTGCGACCGGCTGATTACAAATCAGCTGCTCTACCAGCTGAGCTACACCAGCGTTCGGAAATCAATAATAACAAATTAAGGGCGCACTTAGGCAAGTGCTGGAAGAAAAAATTGAAATGGCTATAAATTTGTGTGTGGAAGTCGCACCTCGCGCGACTTCCACACACAAATTCCTACCGAAAATCAGCAATCCTGCCAAGCCATTCGAGATATCGCTGACGTCCTATCCCAATTTCTAATCCTTTACGCACTCTTTGGGAACCACAGTCTCTACAGGTCACGCTTCGCTTCTTCGAGAATGCCGACGAGGTCGCTGATACCAGCAGATGGAACGAGATCTGAAAGGGGAAGCTCGCACTTTCCTCCGCCCATCTTTACAGAAAGCTGACCGAGAACAGATTGAACGTCGGATTCATCGAGGGTGTCATTTTCCAACAGCGGATAGAGATGTTCGGCGAGGGTGGTGTGCAGGTGGGCTTCTTTGAGAAAAAGATGCCAGTTTGCAACATCGATATAGATGTTCTCTCCAATCTCAGTGGCTAGCGATTGAATTGTTTTTCCGATGGCGGTGTTGCTCATGGGGAAGAAACCTCTCTATGAATTCCGGTGATGTTCTCAATGTAGGATAATCGCTTATCCAAATCCTCTTGATTTCGACTGAGATGTTTGAGGGTCTGAGTAATCAGCGATCGCAAAAATAAACACTCCATGGGCAAAGAGGGCGATCGCCCATCCTCCCGTCACCCAAAGAGTCCAAGGCCAGTCTTGCTGTTGCAATAGCTTGAAGAACCACATGCCGGAGTTTGTTGCGATAAAGAGGGCAACGTGGGTGGCGAAGGTCATGCGATCGTCAAGTTTGCGGAAGGCGGGATCGTTTCGGTCGGGCTTTCGGGGCCAGCGTGGTGGCATAGTATTCGAGCACTAAATGAACAGGTGGCACGCACATCATCTTCGGCGTCATGCCACTACTCTTATTCTAGAAGGGTGCGTCAACCCCAGCGCAGGGACTCAAGAAAAACAACAGAATTTCTCTTCACAAATACTTAGGGACGTGCAGGAAAATAAACTACCCCAAATTCCTGAGGGAGGAGCGACGGGCTGAGCCCGCCGCCCCTCTCTCAGGAATTTTGTTTTCTTTCCAATTCCTTACCGAGGAGGACCGACTAGCATGATGGAAACAGGGCTATTGGCTGAAATGTGGGTCTGCCCGATGGGAACGATCGCCAACGCATTGGTCGATGCAAGGTTGATGAGGTTGCCTGAGCTGTGGCTTCCCCCCGCCAGGGAGAATTCGTACTCCCCCCCAACGAGGCGCACCTGTCCCCATAGATAGGTTTCACGCTTGCCGCCTGCTTTCAGGTCATGGCGCGATCGCCCGCTCACAAAGGTCGGAGAATGGGGGCCAGGATGTCCGGACAGCTTCATCAGCGCAGGTTGCACAAATCGCCAGAAACTCACCAGTGCCGATACAGGATTACCGGGCAGTCCAAAGTAGAGTTTTTCTTGAAAGGAAGCAACGGTCAGAGGTTTGCCGGGTTTTACGGCGACGGAGCGCACATGAAGGGTCGCGCCAAGTTCCTCTAGAATTCGATCGACATAGTCGTAGTCGCCCACAGATACGCCACCGGAGGACACAATCAGGTCAGATTCTTCTAAAGCAGTGGCGATCGCCCTTTTCAGCGCCTCGGGCGTGTCGGGGATAATGCCGAAGGATGTTGGAGTGGCTCCACTCGACTGAATGAGGGCAGACAGCGCGTATCGATTGGAATCCACGATTTGTCCCGCTTGGAGAGGCTGGTCAATGCTGACAAGCTCATCGCCTGTGGAGAGAATCGCCACCACGGGACGCCGATAGACCGTCACCTGAGGACATTGCGCCGCAGCCAGCACGGCAATTTCAGGGGCGTTGAGAACAGTTCCTTGAGGAAGAAGGGATGATCCGGCTTGATAGAATGCAGCTTTATGGCGCACAAAGGCTTTCGGAACTGGGGCTTCGAACACGGTCACCTGGTCACCCGCTCGATCTGTATCTTCCTGAATCACAATGGTGTCGGATCCCTCCGGCACGATCGCCCCCGTAAAAATGCGCGCAGCCTGCTGAAACTGGATGCGGTGCTGGGGTTGGCATCCGGCAGGAATTTCCTCAACCACGGTGAGGGTGATGGGATGCTCTTTGCTAGCGGTTTTCACATCCTCAAAGCGCACAGAGTAGCCGTCCATGGCTGAGTTATCCCAATGGGGAAAGTCGAGCTGACTGACCACATCCTGGGCAAGAACCCGCCCGTGGGCCGATAGCAGGTCAACAGTTTCGATGTCCTGCTGGGCTTGGAAGGGCTGCACCAGACTAAGAATTTTGGATTCAGCGTCATTCGGATGAAGCATAGGAAATGGCAATCTAGCTTGACGGCAACTGGGGGTTATCCGAGGACGCAATCCTGGTTCTCAGGGCATCGAGTTCCGCATCGAGTTCGTTGCCCCCTTCGAGTTCGGCAAAGCGTTGCTCTAGGCTATCGCTGCTGAGTTCGGCCACCGCCGCGGCCTGGGCTTCCATTTGGGCTACTTTTTCGCCCATTCGCTCAAAGGCTGCCGTTGAGGAACCCGCACCGAGGCCACCCATCATTTCGTTGAGCTGTTGAGACGCCTGTGCCGAGCGGGCACGGGCAATATACATATCTTTCTTGACCTTGGCTTCAGACAGTTTGCCTTCAAGCTTTCGCATGTTGGCCTTCATTTCGTTGACAATGTTCGCCTGTTGACCAAGCTGAGAGCTGAGCGTGTTCGCTGTTTCTAAGTAGGTCTTGCGACGGGCAAGGGCTTCTCTGGCCATATTCTCTTCGCCCTGCTTGAGCGCCAATTCTGCTCGGCGATACCACTCTTCTGCAACCGTTTCAGCCTGAGACGCCTGACGTTCAGTTCGTTTTTGGGTGGCGATCGCCTGGGCCACTGACT
Organism: Leptolyngbyaceae cyanobacterium; assembly: GCA_035285885.1. Lineage (GTDB taxonomy): Bacteria > Cyanobacteriota > Cyanobacteriia > CAKZMO01 > CAKZMO01 > JBCCWF01. Next base: position 7,577 of record JAYKJC010000100.1, read on the forward strand.
GCCGCAACGAAATCAAATCATTCTCCATATCCATCACCGTTTGCTGGAGGATCTTCTCAGGATCTTCCTGCTTCCCCAGCCAACTATTAATGGTCGCTCGGATTAAACGAGCCAAGCGGTCAAAGATACTCATAGCTTTACCTTCGATTGCGATCGCCTACCAAACGCTCTAGTGGGTCTATCCCTCTTATTCGCATTCCATAGTAGCGTATCCATTGATCACAAATGGTTACAGAGCGTCATCCTTTTGCCAGAAGTTCTACACTGATTCGTGAGTCAGAGATAGACTGAATCATTAGTCGCGTGTCACATCTTGCCCATGTTCGAAGACTACTCCAAAATTACGGCAACGCTTCCCGCAAAGGTGAAAGCCTATGAAGACGTGCTGCCGCTGTTGGACGAAGCATGTCGATCGCGATTCATGCTGCACCCGACCCCGACTCCAAAGGTCTGTCTTTTCTTTCACGGTTTCACCGCCGGGCCATATCAATTTGTGCCCATGGGCGAAGCTTTCTATCGAATGGGGTATAACGTGCTGATTCCCCTCATGCCAGGTCATGGGAAGGCGGGCGATTGGAGCCGGGAGAATCCTCCTCCGCTGTTGACTGAGGCTGAGGACTATCTCAAGTTTGCGCTCAAGTGGTTGAAAATTGCGCAGCTGATGGGCCAACGAGTGGTTCTTGGAGGACTCTCCGGTGGTGGAACGCTCGCCACCTGGCTTACCTTAGAGAAGCCAGAGCTTGTGGATCGATCGCTCCTCTTTGCCCCCTACCTCAGCAGCAGCAGCAAAGTGATTGACCTGTTTGTGCAAACCCTCGGCTCCTACTTTGAGTGGACGAATGTCAACGGCCCCAGCTATCGCGGGTTTGAGATTCTGGCTCTCCGTGCCATTCTCAACATCGGCACCTACAACCTGAGAAAAGCCCGCAAGGGGAAGTCGTCGGCTCCCTTCTTTGTCATTTCTAGCGAAAGCGACAAAGCTGTGGGCAACGACGATCACTACCGCATGTTTGAATCTGCACTGGAATACCAGCCTCAGTGTTGGTATCACCGATTCGATCGAGTGCTCGACATTCCTCACACAATGATGACCCATGAGGAAGGCAACGACTACGAATACCTGCTGATCACGATGGCGAAGGCGTTTGTCGAAAGCGACCTGACCTGGAAAGAAATCGAAGAAATTGCCTACCGCATGACGAAGGGGCGCACCTTTAATGACGTGATTGCCGAGTTGGGGTGGCAAGACAAAGCCTCACCGGAAATGCCCGCCATGATGACGATGGTGGATAAATGGTCGATCGTGGTGAACCGAGAACTGACGTCAAAACGACGCCGAGAACGTTCTTGAGAGCAGCAATTCTCATTATGAAATCTCATTATGAAAATTCAGGGGGCAAAATGGTCGCCGCAAGCGACCGTTTTGCCCCCTGAATCAATACACGTGAGCGCCGATAGGGCGCGAAGTCTTGCAAAATGAGAATTGATGTATCGAGAGACTGTAACGAGACGTCCTAAAGAAATCTATAATGGTGACCCAGCCAGGGGCGATCGCCCTCATCCTTAAATGCCATTGAGAAACTGCTTGATGGTCTGCACCCAAAAGGCTCGATCAACCGTGACGAGTAAGTTATGTCCGACGTTGGGAAAGATAA
>JAYKJC010000101.1:0-4078 GCA_035285885.1 Leptolyngbyaceae cyanobacterium
GGAGACGATTGAACGGCGATCGCACGACTATATCTACACCCATAGCCAGAAGCGCGTTAACATTGGAGCACTCATGTTTGATCGTCACCGAAACATCATTCAAACAAGCCCAACCGGAAACCTCATCCTCAGACAAGTCTGCTAGACTACTCTAAATTTGATGAATTCAATTTAGGCTAGACAACCGTCTATCGCTTTACGCATATGCGTTAAAGCAATGCAGATATAGAGCCTCAGCATTGCAGAGGCTTTCACGATCCTACCGATGAGGGCCAGAGGAAGGCAAAACAAGCCTTCTACACGGCGATCTTGACACAACCTTTCGTCCTAGTCATCAAGCTCCATAGCCACACTTTTATGAAGATATGTAAACTTTCCTGATATCCTAGAGGTCTGGATAACTCATTCACTTCAACACATCTCGCTGGATGATGAGTGTTGCTCTTAAAGGGTTTTTATCGATGAGTCTGCCCACACAAACTTTTTGCAACCTTTGTATGGGCGATGACTGGAGCTAACATTTCTTCTAATGAACCAGGCGATGGTCTTTATCGTCGATTTGTCAAGGTACTCATTCGTAAATTTATTCGTTCTCATCATTATTTATTGTCGTTATTCGTTATCCATCCATCTTTCAACAGGAGCAGCTTGTGACTCTGCAAACGGAAACTCAACTTCAAGATGCGGTTGTCGGAGACCTCAACCGCCAAATGATTGTCATTTTAGATTTTGGTTCTCAGTATTCTGAGCTGATTGCTCGTCGAATTCGTGAAACCCAAGTCTATTCTGAGGTCTTGTCTTATCGAACATCGGCGGATCAGCTGAAACAGCTTAATCCCAAGGGCATCATCCTGTCCGGTGGCCCCAACTCCGTCTATGATGAGCGCGCCCCTAAATGTGATCCGGGAATTTGGGACTTGGGTATTCCGGTGCTGGGCGTTTGCTACGGCATGCAGCTGATGGTTCAGCAACTCGGAGGCGAGGTGCAACGGGCAGCACGCGGAGAATATGGAAAAGCTTCTCTCTACATTGACGATCCGACGGACCTGCTGACTAATGTTGAAAACGGATCAACCATGTGGATGAGCCACGGCGACTCCGTGACCCTTTTGCCGGAAGGATTTGAGCCTCTGGCACATACAGACAATACGCCCTGTGCGGCGATCGCCAGCCACTCCCGGCACTTATACGGCGTCCAGTTTCATCCTGAGGTAGTTCATTCCATTGGAGGCTTAGCCCTCGTTCGCAACTTCGTTTATCACGTCTGTCAATGCGAACCGACGTGGACGACAGAAGCCTTTGTTGAAGAATCGGTTCGAGAAATTCGGGCACGGGTGGGGGATAAGCGCGTTCTCCTTGCCCTATCGGGAGGCGTTGATTCTTCAACGCTCGCCTTCCTGCTCCATCGAGCCATTGGCGATCAGCTCACCTGCATGTTTATCGATCAGGGGTTTATGCGCAAGGATGAACCTGAGAATCTGGTTCAACTGTTTCAAGAGCGGTTCCATATTCCAGTCAACCATGTCAGAGCGCGCGATCGCTTTCTAGCACAAATTGATGGCGTGACCGATCCTGAAGTCAAGCGTAAACGCATTGGTCATGAATTCATCCGCGTCTTTGAAGAAGAATCAAAGCGGCTTGGGCCTTTCGACTATCTGGCTCAGGGAACGCTCTATCCCGATGTGATTGAGTCAGCAGACACCAACGTTGACCCCAAAACGGGTGAGCGGGTAGCTGTCAAAATCAAGAGCCATCACAACGTTGGTGGGCTTCCGAAAGACCTCCGCTTTAAGCTGATTGAACCCTTGCGAAAGCTTTTCAAGGACGAGGTTCGAAAAGTCGGTCGCTCCATTGGTCTACCGGAAGAAATCGTTAACCGCCATCCCTTCCCAGGGCCAGGACTGGCGATTCGCATTCTGGGAGAAGTCACGGATGAGCGCTTGGAAATTCTGCGAGAAGCGGATTTCATCGTTCGGGAAGAAATCAAAAAGCGCGGGATGTATCACGATTTTTGGCAGGCGTTCGCCGTGCTGCTGCCCATTCGTAGCGTTGGCGTCATGGGCGATCAGCGCACTTATGCCTATCCAATCGTTCTGAGGTTTGTGTCGAGTGAAGACGGGATGACGGCGGATTGGTCACGGGCTCCTTATGACCTGATTGAGGCCATTTCTAATCGAATTGTGAACGAAGTCAAGGGCGTGAACCGAGTCGTGTATGACGTGACCTCGAAGCCACCGGGAACCATTGAGTGGGAATAAGAGATGAACGCAAATAATCTCCAAAATCCTTAACTATACAGAGCAGAAATGATCTGATAGGATAATGCTCCTGTCAAAACTTGAGTCTTTTCTGATCAGACGTTTTCGCATACATCCTTAAAGGTTTCTAAGAAATCTGTGGAAAACCCATCGTTTTTTGTGGAAAACGATGGGTTTGTTGTGGAAAACCCTCTTTTCATCGTTGCAATTTTTCATCGTTGCAATTGGAGAAGTTTTCCAAGTCGCGTGTTGTCCTCGCATAAGAGGGCATAGACTTGTGTCACATCAGGGGGGGTGCCCTCACAGCGTGTAACACAGTGCCATGCCCTTACCAGTCGCGTCAAGTTGCGTTTAGTCTAAATTCCAACGTAAAGATGTGGGGCACAATCGGAGGCTAGGGCTGAATCAAGTAATCGGGGAGGCGTTCAGAAATCCGAATGACGTAGGGATGATACGTGTTGGCGGTGTAAGACCCAATCCAAATATCGTAAGTGCCGGAAAACCACTGTCCGGCGATCGCCGGGTTATACCCATACACATCATCACTACACCAGCTCCCCCCCGGCCCCCGCACCACCAACGTTGTGTCCTCAGGGCTTTGAATTTCCAGGGCGAGGTAGTCGAAGAAGTCTGTCAGGGTGATGCGGTGATCGGGTTCGGTGTCCACATAGCCCAGGCATCCACCTGTTACCGTCTCTTCTCGACCCGCGACTTCGCTGGCAGGCAGGGGGCCACCGCTAATGCCACGTACAGTCGTTTGATCCGACACGAGGGTGGGCGTAAGCATCACATCTTCAAAGAGTCGGGGAGAGGAACCGAACACCACAGACTGCGCCTTACCAGATTCAGCGATCGCCAAAACAGGAAGGGTGGCGATCGCCGATGCAACAAACAGTGATTTAACGACGGTTCCGGATAAGTTCATAGCAATTAGAAAAGACGCAATTAGAGAAAAGACTAGGGTGATGGAAACAGCGATTCGCCATTTAGCGTGGATCTTGGGTGGATTCAGCGTGGATGGGTGGTGATCATCAGGCTCCTTCGGCGATCGCAATGGCCTGCTCTAGGCGAGAGGCATCAATGCCACGCTGATGGAGCAGCAACCAGGACTCCACAAGATCGGGGCCTTTCAAATCACAGGTTAACCCAGCCCTGAGAGATTTCATTACAAATCCCTTTTTCACATTCTCAGATTTCGTTACCTCCGTGATCAGCGCTTGTGCATCTGATGCCTCTGTCATAGACGCTTCTGATAGGGCTGCGCTGACCGCTTTCAACACCGATGCAACTCCCTCTTGCTGGAGATGCTGAGTCGCAGCTTCTGTAAACGCCATATCGGGTACAAAGAGATACCGACAAATTTCCGCTGCTTCATCGAGCCGCGCCATGCCTGGGCCAATCAGTGCAGCAATCGTTTCCAGCCAGGGGCGATCGCCCTCCGCGTCAAATTCATACCCCGCATCTTTCCAGTAAGGAATGAACAGCTCCACAAGGTCTGCCGCAGGCATGGAGTGAATGTATTGACTGTTGATCCAGTTCAGCTTGTCCCAGTCAAACTTTGCACCCGCCTTGTTGACGCGATCGAAGTCAAATTCTTTCGCTGCACCGTCCAGGGTAAAAATCTCCTGGGTCGAATCCGGGGGTGACCATCCCAGCAACGTCATATAGTTGCCCATGGCCTGGGGCAAATAGCCCATCGATTGAAAATCAGAAATGGCGGTGACCCCGTCCCGTTTCGATAGTTTCTTGCCTGTGGGACTGAGAATCAGAGGCGTATGGGCAAATTTGGGGACAGTTGACCCCAGGGCTTCATAGAGCAG
>JAYKJC010000102.1:0-13729 GCA_035285885.1 Leptolyngbyaceae cyanobacterium
GGCCGCTCAGGTGATGACGGGTAAATCGCTCACGTTTTCTCATCTCGCCTGGTTTGTTCAACCCGAACCGATGCTGCACTGGGGAAGCGGATTGGCGATCGCCCTCATCCTTCTCGTCATGACCAAGCGCTCTCAACAGTCGCTTATCATGCCCGGAATCTTGCTAGCTGCCACAGGACTTTTCTATGGAGCCGTGAATGCGTCTCATGTCCCGCTGACGACCATCCGAGAACAAGGATGGTTGCTTGGCCCTTTTCCCGTAGGAAAGTTATGGCAACCTCTTACCCACAAGAGTCTGGAGCAGGTTCATTGGGATGTGATTGGTCAACACAGTAGCACCCTCGGACTGCTTGTATTTGTGAGTCTGTTGTCCCTTGTGCTAACCAACGGAGGCATTGAACTCGCTCTCGGTCGAGATTTAGACCTCAACCAAGAGCTACGCGCCATCGGCATTGCGAATGTTGTTGCAGGCTTAGGCAGTACGATGGTCGGCAACCAGGCCCTCCCAAGTACGTTGCTCGTCCACAAAATGGGGGCTGACAGCCGCCTGACCGGAATCTTCAAAGCAGTGCCCTGCGTGGTTGTTTTGTTGCTTGGGCCGACTTTCTTGGCGTATTTCCCAAAACCGATTCTGGGAAGTCTGCTGCTGTTTTTGGGGCTGGATTTACTGTGGCAATGGCTATATAAGATTTGGTTCCGGCTGGGATGGTTCGATTATTTGACCATTCTGATTACGCTGGTCGTCATCAACCGCATTGGATTCATTTCGGGCATTGGGGTCGGTCTGGGCCTGACAGCGATCCAGTTCTTCTATTGCTGCATTCAGACCAATCCCATAGAATTCAATGCTTTGGCCAATGATGATGAGGCCCAAGACGAAATACGCTCGAATGAGGTTATCTCTAAAGCTCGGTTTAATGATGCTCACGTCACCATTGATTGGGTTGATCTCAAAGGATTTTTGTTTTTTGGAAATGCGGCATTTTTGTTTCAGCAGTTGCGATCGCGCATTCTCCATCCCGATGCCGGGAAAACTCCCGACTATCTCGTCCTCAATTTTCAAGCGGTTCTTGGCCTCGATGCCTCAGCCGTTCTTAGCTTCAACAAGTTACTGAAACTCGCCAGCGACAAGCACCTCACGGTGATTTTTAGCCAGGTGCCAGAATCCCTGCAACATCAACTCAAACGGGGGCAGGGCATTGAGCCAGGCAATGAGTACTGCATACTGTGCGACATCCCAGATCACATTGTTGGTACCCTGACCCAACCAATTTCGACCCAACCAACCAGCCCTACCTAACCTAGATAGAGGCAGCAATTCTCATTACGAAAATTCAGGGGACAAAACGGTCGCTGGAGCGACCGTTTTGTCCCCTGAATCTATATCAGTGAGCGCCGATAAGGCGCGAAGTTTCCCAAAATGAGAATTGCTGAGCTAGAGGGGTGTGCAAGTTGATGACACCCAAACGTGGAGCGATGTTCAGCGCTGCCCTAAATTTGTGCTGTACTGAACGCCCTTGTAAAGCGTCATAAGCGCTAGACGTGTTAGTTATAGCTTTACGTTCTTACACTAGGACATCAGATCAGCATGTTTTCCTGCGCAGCGGGAGAAACATGCTCAAACCTTAACCTGTAGGACTATAAGCATGGATGTGTGGGGTGCAGCGCGCCCCACACATCTGTTGTTGTGCTTAATACAGTTGCAAATCCTCATAAGTGAGGTTAGAGGAGCAACGCAAGAGCCGTATTGCAGAAATTTAAATATCCTTTAACCGAAGAACTTTTTTTTTCTTTTTGTGTAAATTCAAAGTCCGTAGAAATACGACCTCTCTCAAACCATGACATAGTAGCAGTATGCAAGGATACAAAAGAGAGCAGCTCATTAAAGAGCAACGCATTTCAGGGGTTAGTCAACTACCAAAAACTCTCTTAATCATTTCCTAATTGATGTCTACCATTCAAAGTTGCGCGATTTCTGAAAATCGATACTGACGATTCATCCGTGCTGAGCCAGAACCTTACTCTGATATCGAGCGGCACGCGTTATCTAACATTTATTTGACCAGGCTACAAAGTCAGCATCTAAATCGAATCCCGTTTGGAATCGTAGTTTTTCTCTCCGATGGCAAACCTACGATTCTACAACGAGACGGTGTTTAGAAGCTCTTCTCAACCACTAGCAGAATTTTTCATCGGAATGAACACAACATCTATGTCCAAGGTTAATGTTTTCCAACCCACTCGCATTCTGACCTCAATCAATGCGGTCGATGTCCAAGAATGGGCAAGGGAATGCCTGGAAACTCACGAAAAAGTGCTTCTAATCGATCTGAGAAACGTTTCTTTTATGGACAGTAGTGGATTAGGGGCACTGATATCTATCCAAAGAATGGTGCAATCTCACGGAGGAGAACTTGCACTGTGCAACATTCAAGGTCAAGCTCGTATGTTGCTTGATATGACAACAACAAGTCAAATGTTTTCCATTTACGAGAATCAGGCTGAGTTCGAGAGCCAACTCAAAGTTGGCTAATCCACAGATCAACAGTGCTTGTAGCGATACTTAACTTTACACATCACCTGTCGATGCTCTCAGAGATGCTTGCTCAAGCGAGTTCTAGTGCCACCTTGCAAATCTCAAGACGCGGGGAAATGCATGAGCCCATGAACCAGCTTTCGGGAAAAGACTATCGTCGGCTGCATCATACTTCTCGCGACACATTGCTGGGTTGGAATACGGCGGTTAACGGATGCATAGACGCACCCCTCGCACTCCACCCCCAGATCCCAGACTAAACAAACCCTGTTTTCCGGTTTATTACTTTAGTATCTAAAGCGGGCAGCCTCCGTAGAAATGCCGTTGATGCTTAGTTCCTAGCAGAATAGATTGAATGGACAGGACGGAATTTCGCTCTATCAATCCACATTTTTATTATGTGAAGTGTCAAACCAAGAAGTACTCTTCTGAATAAGATGTAGTACTCTTATCCAGAGCGGCCAAGGATCGAGTGTCATTGTCGGTGATGTACGTAAGTCTTGATACAAATAAGTCTTTATGCAAGACAGTATGGCTAGCATTGGATCTCTCAGGAAACCTATTTTGTTCCTTAAACGTTTTACGCTCTTAGAACCTGAAATTCGTCATGCCTACAGTAGCTAGTAATACCCTCAAAAGCGAAAGCTTACAGCTGTTGCGAACTTATCAAGAGTGCCAATCTCCTGAGGTTCGCAACAAGCTCGTCCAGATGAACTTTGGTTTGGTCCGCAAGGAAGCTCACCACTGGATTAACCAATGTACAGAAAGTTACGATGACTTGGTTCAAATTGGCAGCCTTGGCTTGATTCGAGCAATTGAGCGGTTCGATATTGCGAAAGGTCATGCATTTAGCTCTTTCGCTGTTCCTTATATTCGGGGTGAAATTCAGCATTACCTCAGAGATAAAGGGTCTTCTGTGCGAATTCCTCGTCGATGGCAAGCCTTGCGCCACCAAGCCGCCCAAAAGACAAGAGAACTACGCAATGAGCTAAACCGAATGCCTACGGATGTCGAGATTGCGGCTGCACTGGAAGTTTCTCCATCTGAATGGCATGAGATCAAGCTAGCGTATCGAAATCGTTCTCCCTTGAGCCTTGATGCACCTATGCATGATGACGAACAAGGAGCAACATCGTTGGGTGATTTGCTGCCCGACAGTCAATACCGAAGCTTCCAACTTGCACAAGAAGACCAAATCCGTCTACAGCAAGCATTGATTCAGCTTGAGAAAAGAACTCGCCAAGTATTAGAGTTTGTATTTCTTCAGGATTTAACCCAAAAAGAAACGGCTGAGCGCTTAGGGATTAGTGCTGTGACGGTTTCGCGCCGACTCAAAAAGGGCTTGAAGACATTGAAACAGGTGATGGCAACTCCTGTTAACTAGCTGCAAAACGCGATGGGGATGAGTGGCTTCTGATATGCAAGAAGCCATTTTTTATTCTTCTACAGCGAGATGCGCATCGGTTGCTTAGGTGATTTCTAGAAAAGACTTTACCGCCAGTAGGGTGCCGTTAGCGAAGCGTAACGCACCGTGGATTGGTAATTTCATTTCAAGAAGTCTCCTTAGTGGAGTTCTAGACTGAAAGCTGCCGCTCAAGGAGTTGCCAGGCTAACTTTGCTGCACCAACGGTACCCGCTTGGTTGCCTAATGTTGCAGTTAGCAGATGCATGCCTTCGCGAGAACTAGGCAGGACCCGTTTCTCAATTTCCTGTTGCATGGTTGGGAAAAAGAATTCTGAACTGGCGCTGACACCTCCGCCGATGATGACCGCTTCTGGCGTCAGGACGTAGATGAGGCTTGCCAAACCGGATCCCAAATCTCGACCGTATTCCTGCCAAAAGGCGATCGCCCCTTCATCTCCGGCTTCAGCTTTCTCAAAGAGTTCTTTGGGTTCCAAGCCCGTGCGTCTACGAATGGCATTGATGCAGCAGTGTTGTTCCAGCGATCCGGTGTTGCCGCTGTTGCACGGAGGGCCGTCAGGGTTCAGGGTAATCAGCCCTAGTTCTCCTGCGGTGCCGTGGCGACCCACAAAGAGTTCTCCATTGAGAATAATGGCACCCCCAACGCCAGTCCCAAGGGTGAGTAGAATCATGTTTTCAAAGGCGTGGCCTGCACCCAGCCAATACTCTCCCATGCCTGCACAGTTGGCATCGTTGGCGATAATTGTGGGTTTTCCCGTCTTGGCTTCCAGTTCATCTGCCAGGGGAACGTCGTTCCATCCCGACAGGTTGATGGCGACCCGTGCGATTCGGCCTTGTTCGCAGGCGGGGCCAGGCGTTCCAAGACCAATGGCGGCTGCACAGTTATCCGGATCAAGAGTGGCGATCGCCCCCACCATTTCATGAATCACCGCATCTGGCACAGAGGGTTGTGGAGTAGGAACGGCGATCGCTTTCACACATTCCCCCTCTTGGGTATAGCGACCGAGTTTAATAGTCGTTCCACCCAAATCAATCCCAATCACCTGTCGCCCATCCATTCTGCCAACCTCTTCCCTTAAACCCATTTATAGCGCTATGCGCGTTGATTAAGTGCAGTTGTGTGGGCGCAGCACGCCCCACGCAACTGTGTTTGTGCCTAAAGCGGTTGCAAACCGCTTTAGCAATCAGCAACCATCTACCTTTGATTAAGACAGTGATGTGGAGAGGATTACCCACTCCACATCACTGTTGATGTCCTAACCCATCGGGCGTCAGCGATTCATCCTCAAATATTGAACTGCGGGCTTCGAAAAAGCAATATTTGGCTTACAGATCTTGCAACACTGTTTTTGAAACGATGCGGGTCTTTTTTCGATCGGCATCCGACAAATCTTGACCCGCTTGCAGTTGCGTTGCTGATTGTTGCAGCACGGTCGCTGCACCCTGATCGCCCATTTGTAGAGCCGTCTTCGCTGCTGATTGAAGCATGGTGGCGGCACCCTGGCGATCGCCCGAGTTCAGCTTCGTTTCAGCAATTTGGGTTTGGCGATACTTCGCTAGTGCAAGCACATGATGCTGCACCTGGTCATTGGGCTCCGGCTGATAGGCCGACATTACCTGAGCTTCAACTGGAATTTGCTCAGAGAGCACGTCCTCTTCTTTCGTCGCAGGATTATCAAACCGCACTTGCAGACGAGCCAGGACATGGCGACCTTCAGGCAGTTGACCGATGTAGAGATTCGCCAACACCACCCGAGGAGAATCCAGCATCAAGTCGCCCAATCGCACGATGTATTGCGATCCTTCCTGCATCAGCGGCAATTCAATTGTGTCAGGCATCACCTGGGCAACGGGTTTAAGTTCGGCTAAACGCACCTTGGGCATGAAGTCCATCAGTAAGTATGCGTTGGTCAGACCAATGGACTGAACCCGCTGAAATAAACGACCAAATGCGCCGATCGCGTCATCGGGCTGCTGAATGTAGGAGAGCGTGCCTCCTCCTGCATCGGCAATGCGTTCGAGAATGTCCTGGTTCCACAAATCGCCAAACCCCAGGCTATTCAAGGTGATGTTAGAACTGGCAGCGAGTTCTGCCAGCTTCAAACACCGATCATTGTCTCCATGCTCGTTCTCGCCATCGGTCAGCAGGAAGGCTTGAGAAATTGTTTCGCTCTTCCCCTTCGCCAATTCTTCAATGCCCAGCTTCATGCCCTCGTCGATGGCCGTACCGCCACTGGCTTGAAGTTTATTAATCTCAAACTTGATATTGGCCGGATTTTCAATCACCTGATTGGGGACAATTACTTTCGCCTGATGGTCAAACGCAATGAGGGAGATGCGATCGCCCGGTGACAAGCTATCGATAATCTGAAGCGCAGCTTTCTTGACCGTCTCCATGGGCCGCCCCTTCATCGACCCACTGTGATCGAGAATCAGACACAAATTCAGCGGTGCTGTTCGCCCAGTGGCTCCGGCGATCGCCGAAATTGAAATCGCAAGTTGGCGTTGACTATTGGCTTGAGCCGCATTTAAGTTGACATCGTTCAGCGCAGCCTGAAGACCCACATTCATAGCAAGTGAACTCCTGAAGACTCAGTAATAATTGAAGTGAAAAGCATTGAGGTGAACCTTTGATTTTCGTCTGACCTTCGTCGAAAGCACTCCAAACCTAACGAATCATGACAGAATCAATCAGAGGGTGCTCGTCAGTCTTAACACATAATCAGACTCAACCCATACACACAGCGCTATATCGTTTTACGCGTTATAAAAGCAGAAGGTTTTGCCCGCTGCGCGGGCAAAACCTTCTCAAACCTTAACCTGTAGAGCTACACATACAGCGCTGTATCGCCGTAAATCTAGTTTGATCCTTGAGTTTCATGCGGCGATTAGCCTCTGAACGCTATGATGTGCTTCGGAGTGCACCTCTGGAGATCTTATGCAGGTTGAGTTTCGAGAATGCAATTTCTTTAATCTATGGATTTGGCTGGAGTTCGATACAACTCCGTCCCAAATGGAACAACAGTACGTCGAAGAAGTGTTCGACTCCTGGTTTTATTTGGGAAAACTCGGCGCGTTTAACGCCGAAAATCTTCAGGTGCAGGATGCCGGACTTGAAGTGAGCTATATGGACTATAACGATAACTCGGCAGATGATGCGTTTATGGCGCTCATGCACAATATGTCTGACATTGAATACCAGGGAACATGGGCACGGGGATGGTTCGATCTGGGTACGTCGGATGCGATCGCCCTTGATATCCTCATCAACGCCCTCCATCAACTCAGCAAAGAGTTTGTTTACGTTAAGAAGGTGGTTATTGGCGGCGAAAATCCTGACTGGCCAATTCCTGAAGGTCATCAGGCATCCTTTATGGCCGATGATGTGTCAGCTTTTAATTAAAACATTAAGGCATGCTCCTTCCCGACCACTGGTGAGGTCAATGGAGATCACCACCCGAAGAGTGAGACGAGCGATTCTTTAGAATTCGTCATACCCATCAGACTCCATCGGAGACTCATTGTCGCGGCGCGACCCCAATAAATCCAGCCGCTCCACTCGAATGACTGGACTTGAGCGGTCTGCTCCAGTGCCTCGGTCTTGCCAATGATCAATTTTAAGGGAACCCGTCACACCGACCAAGCTGCCCTTACGCACGTAGTTGGCTGCGACCTCAGCAGTCTTTCCCCAAATTTCTAGATTAAACCAGTCGGGAGTATCGCTATTTCGGGTCCGACGATTGACAGCAATCGTGAACTTACACACGACGCTCCCCGATTCAAAATACCGAACATCTGGGTCTCGACCAGCTCGTCCAACAAGAGTCACGACATTTAATGACATCTGGTGATTACTCCTATGACTGAATACACATCCCTGAACGCTACCATGGTACCCATTTGAACAGGTAGCGTCACTTTTATCCCATGGATCTTTTCTCGTAGATCTTTTTTCTCGTAGATCTTTCTGGCAGCGATTCTCATTTTGAAAAACTTCGCGCCTATCGGCGCTCACTTGTATGGGGGTATGGGGCAAAACGGTCGCTTGCGGCGACCGTTTTGCCCCCTGAATTTCCATCATGAGAATCGCTGTCTTTCTGGTTTTCGGAAACAACGCATCGCGACCAATATCTCAGGAACAAATCGGGAACAATATTTGCACCGAAAACGTCCTGACCTTTTATACCTTAAGCTGGAAACTATGCAGTAGACCAATACTGCTTATCAAGCCAATTGCGATTTGACTAGACTCTGTGTAGGAAACGTAATAGAATCCTGTTCAATTACGCTTAAGCTACATGGCTCATGAGTTGCACCATGGCTTGAAGCATCTTGCCAAACGACGGAGAGAGGATACTCGTGGGATTTCTAAATCGCTTCGCACTGTCCAGAGACATGGGAATTGACCTGGGCACCGCCAACACACTCGTTTATGTATCGGGTAAAGGTATTGTTCTGCAAGAACCTTCCGTTGTTGCTATTGATCAACACAGCAAGAATCCTCTTGGGGTTGGTGACGATGCATAGAAAATGCTGGGACGGACGCCAGGGAACGTCGTTGCCCTGCGTCCCTTGCGAGATGGAGTGATTGCTGATTTCGACACTGCTGAAATCATGCTGAAGCACTTTATCAATCGAGTCCATGAAGGTCGTGCGCTAGTTTCCCCTCGAATCGTCATCGGTATTCCGAGTGGTGTCACTGGCGTCGAACGACGCGCCGTTGAGGATGCGGCGAGAGAAGCAGGAGCGCGAGAGGTACATTTAATCGATGAGCCCGTCGCTGCGGCGATTGGGGCTGGGCTTCCTGTGGCCGAACCCACCGGTAATATGATTATCGATATTGGTGGAGGAACCACTGAGGTGGCCGTTCTCAGTCTTCAGGGGACGGTGTTGAGTGAGTCCGTTCGCGTTGCGGGCGACGAACTGAGCGACTCCATCATGCAGTACATGAAGAAGGTTCACAACTTGGTGATTGGTGAACGAACGGCAGAAGAAATCAAAATTATGGTTGGGTCTGCGTATCCTCAAGCCAATGATGATGAGAATGTGATGGACGTTCGAGGCCTCCATCTCCTGTCTGGATTGCCTCGTACAGTGACGATTAAGGCTACTGAGATGCGGGAAGCCATGGCAGAACCCCTTTCTGTGATCATCGAAGCTGTCAAGCGCACCCTTGAGCGTACGCCTCCAGAATTGGCGGCTGATATTGTTGACAGGGGCATTATGCTAGCGGGGGGTGGAGCCTTATTGAAGGGGCTTGATACCCTAATCAGCCATGAAACGGGCATCGTTGTCCACATTGCTGCTGATCCGTTGAGCTGTGTGGTTCTGGGAACAGGTCGGGTTCTGGAAAACTTCAAGCAGCTTGATCGAGTCTTTAATCGATAGCTTTCGATAGCTTATTGATCGATATTGTTCATTGCTAATTCTCTATTCAGTCGTGGATTCAAGTCATTTCTGAACCGTCAGATTGGTGATGAGAGTTGGTGATGAACGATAGAAATGGTGGTTCTGGGAATGGCATGATTGCCACGACATATGTGTCTATGACAAGTGTGTTCATGACAAGTGTGTTCATGACAAATATGTCTGGTGTGTGTTATTGGGATAGTTGAGGAGTTAAGGGGCATTGGGCATAGATCATGCTTGAGCTACGTCGATGGTGGGAACGCTATAGCTTACGTGTCGGGCTGAGTGCCTTAGCGATCGCCACAGCTTGGTCTGTTCGCCAGCTTTCTGGGGCACCTGTCTTGGAAGCCTATCGGTGGATATCGCAACCCTTCCAGCCCGGCGTCAGTCAGCCTGATATTCTCGACAGTGCTGCTTACTTAGAGATGCAGAAACGCCTGGTTGAACTGGAGAGCCAAAATCGGCAGCTTCAGGAAATGCTGGGGTATGCTGCGGCTCAGTCGATTGAAGGAATTACAGCTCCAATCATTGGTCGGAGTGCCGACCAGTGGTGGCAACAAGTGACCCTTGGACGGGGCAGCAACGATGGCATTCACCAAAATGACATTGTTACGGGGACGGGGGGCTTAGTAGGCCGAGTTTCCGACGTGACAGCCAATACGAGTCGAGTCCTTTTGATTAGCGACCCAGCCAGTCAAATTGGAGTGACGATCAGTCGGTCTCGCTCCACGGGTTTCCTAAGGGGACAAGCCGAAAATACAGCCGTGATGGTGCTGTTTGACAAGTCTCCAGATATCCGTCCGGGTGATGTTGTGACGACATCTACCTTCAGCCAGGTTCTTCCTGCAGGTATTCCTGTGGGTACGGTTACCGAAATTGACTTTAATGCCGATCCGTCTCCAGAAGCCACGGTTCAAATGTCTGCACCCATCAGTGCGCTAGAGTGGGTTATTGTCTATCCCAACTCAAAAGACCCAGATGATTTTCTGGAAGGAAACTGATTCATGAGCGACGTCCGAGGGGTGCTGTGCTGAAGATTGAGCATCTTGATCCACAGGTTAGGCGATGGCTGGATTGGGTGGTCACTACAGGGTCTGTTCTGGCCTGTCTTGTCCTTTTATGGTTGAGGCTGCCAGGAATGGAACTGCTTGGAGTTTCGCCCAACTGGATGCTGATTTGGGTGGTGTGTTGGAGCATCAAGCGATCGATGCTGCAAGGGGCGATCGCCGGAGTCTGCCTGGGTCTGATTCAAGATGGACTTACCTATCCTTCACCCACGCATGCGATCAGCTTGGCGATCGCCGGAGTGCTGACAGCTCGTCTACAAAAACAGAAATACATCCAGGAAGACTTCATATCAATCGCGCTGATTGCATTTGGCATGGCGGTCGTGGTTGAGACAATCATGGCCATTCAGTTCAGCATTTTGTTTCTGACGAACCAATCTCCGAAAACGTATTTGTTTCTCTCCGATACATGGCTTTACCATCAACAGGTGGCTCTGAGTTCTGCAATCTTGAGCAGCCTCTGGGCACCTGTGCTGTATTTTCCGCTTAATCTCTGGTGGGAGCGCATCAGAGGCATTGATGAAAGTCAGCTCTGAGAACCATAACTCTGAGAACTATAAGTGCTTAACGTGGTTGCAACTGCGATAACTCTGAGAATCATCGTTAAATGGCGTTTATTTAAGGTCGGTAGGCGATGTCCATACGGCTCTCTGGGGGTGAATTCAAAGATCCTGGCAGAGGATTCTGAGCGATCGCAACCGATTGATCACCGCAGCCAGTTCAACTGCCCGAAACCGAGCCCCATCCCCCTGGGGGTAAGGCGTCAGGAGGTCGAGTCCATGCTGGTCGAGTTCATCCATCATCAAGGTAATGAGGTCAGATAGCGATCGCCCTTCGTCCAAATTATGCTCCTGGAGATAGGCGATCGCCCCCCCAATGGATCGTAGTTGGGTGTCATCAACGAGTTGTTCAATTGCGGTTACATCCAAGTCCTCACGCCCAATGCGCAGGTCGTCGGTGCCGCGCACTTTGAGTTTTGGGCCACGGGGGTCAGACGACGGACTGAGCAACGAACTCACCCGCCGAATAGCCAGTGTTCCAAAGGCTGCTCCCCCTTCAGATTGACGGAGGGTTTGATGGGTCTGGGCGATCGCCTTGGCCTGTTCAGTCAAGTCCTGTGGCTGAAACTCATCCATGCCAATCACCGTATCCGCCACATCAAAGTAATCGCCACTGCCGCCCATGACTAGAACGGTGGAGACTCCATACTCGTCATAGAGCTGCCGAATTTTGTCAATGAAGGGCGTGATGGGTTCTTTTTCTTTAGCGATGAGCGCCTGCATGCGGCGATCGCGAATCATGAAGTTTGTGGCGGAGGTGTCTTCATCCACCAACAGGGTGGTGGCTCCGGCTTCAATCGCCTCAATGATTGTGGCAGCTTGAGAGGTGCTGCCGCTGGCATTTTCGGTCGAGAAGTGGGTGGTCGTGCGTCCCTGGGGCAGATGATTGATAAACGGGGAAATATCCACTCCCTGAACACTGCGCCCGTCCTCTGCCCGAACTTTGACCGCTGTTGGATCGGTTACCACCCCCTCTCGACCATCCCCCGGCAGATGGGAATAGACGCCAAGGGCGATCGCCCGCAACAGCGTCGATTTGCCGTGATAGCCTCCTCCCACGATGAGGGTAATGCCCTGGGGAATGCCCATGCCTGAAATTTTGCCCTGATTGGGTCGCTGGAACGTCACACGCAGACGATCTGGAGAACGAAAGGGAACGACGCTCTCTGTCTGCAAGGGCACATCACTCACACCACTCTGGCGAGGAAGAATCGCTCCATCAGGAATAAAGGACACCAGTCCGTGGGCGGGCAACTGCGATCGCAACCAGTCGGTATCTTCTACCACCTCCAAATGCTCATACAATTCATCCGCATTGAGGTGAGAATAGAGCAACGCTTGGTTCACCATTGAGGGAATATCCTCACACAGCAGTTCGGCAGCTTGACGCCCTAAGATGCGGCGTCCCTGGGCGGGCAACCCCACGACAAACCGGGCTTCGATCTGTGTTTCCGTCACCCAGACGGATGACCGTTCTAACACCTGCTGACCGGGAGTGGCGATCGCCACCAGTCCACTTTTGCCGCTCCCGCGTCGTTCTGCCAGTCTAGATGCGGCGGTGGAGAATTGCCGCGTTAAGTAATCTCTAAGCGCGATGGCTCGACTAGGGGTGTTGAACGTATCCGAGGGGAAGCCTGCAATGGGCGATCCGTTGGGCGATCGCTGGGGCACCTGTACCCGCACCCGACTGGGAGCCGCAAACGGGTCACCCTGCACATAGTCAATCAGCAACACAAAATTTGGAAACTGATACGGCCCTCGAATCGATTTGTACGCTTTGTAGCTTGCTCGATCGAGCCCAAGCAGGCGATCGCGCAACTCTTCTGCTGACACCATTAAACCGTTTTTACCCATGTTGCAAATGACGATGCACCCCAAACCACTCTACCTGTTTACAGGTTGGATGGACTCAACAAACGGATGAAGCCAGCTTGCTCAAAGTGGCGATCGCTGGTGAGTGCGATTTGAATAGTTTGCTGTTCCATCAGGACGAATGAGCTGCAGTCGACCAATGACCAGTTTTTGTCAGGGCGGGATTTACAAATCTTCCAGGCAGCAGCATCGGTGGCTGCGTCGATGTGAATGATGTTGAGATAGGGGGTAGTTTTGATAGTGTCGATGATGGTGAAGATGCGCGATCGCGGAGTTCGCAGTGGACTCTCTAGCAGGGCAACCAATTCAGCTATGACGTAGTTACTAGTAACAATCAGAGCACGGCTCTGACGTAGCTTTTGGAACGTTGCAACAGCTGTTTGATGAAACGGTTGCCGTCGATCAAATGCATTGGCCCATCCAGATGTGTCAATGAAAGCACTATTGATCATCGCGATGCATTTCTTCACGTAGTGCCTGACCGATATAGTAGTCGTGGTTATCGGCTAAATCCGGAATATCAGACTGGATACAGCCAAATAGTGCCATCAAAGGGTCGGCCTCTTCCAACTCTGCTTTGAGTAGCCTGTTTGATGTGAGAGCATGGGTCAGTAGCTGTAATGCGGCTTCTTCGGTCGATTGATTGGCTTGAGCTGCAGCTTGCGTTAAAGCTTGCTCAAGGTCGTCAGGTAGGGTGATGGTGAGCGTTTTGCTCATTGAACTAGCCTCGTTAAAGAATGTTGCATTTTTTTTGATTATTTATCGACTGTAAGTCAAGACTAGAAATCACTCAGATCTCTTCGCAGTTTATTTGCTACGGCACGAATGCCTTCATCTGAAACCCTGTTGTGCTGTCGCGGTTT
>JAYKJC010000103.1:0-9635 GCA_035285885.1 Leptolyngbyaceae cyanobacterium
CTTGGTCATGACGAGAAGGATGAGGGCGATCGCCAATCCGCTTCCCCAGTGCAGCATCGGTTCGGGTTGAACAAACCAGGCGAGATGAGAAAACGTGAGCGATTTACCCGTCATCACCTGAGCGGCCCCTCGCACCAGCAACCATCCTGTCGCAGCCATAAAGCCGCCCACCACAGGATAGGGGATAAACTGAAGCGCATTTCCTCCGCGACACAGACCAATCAACCACAAGCTAATTCCGGTCAGGAGGGAGCCGAGGGCGATCGCCGCAACCACCGTTACCAACACATCTGTGGAATTTACGGTTTCGGGTGGGAGGGTTTCCACAATCTGGCTCGCCAGAATCGCCAGAACAGCAGTCGGTGCGGCGAGTGGCGTGGCAATCATCCCAGGAAGAGAGCTAGTCAGAGCCACCACAACGCTGATGACAGCTGAGCTGAAGATCGCAACTCCAACTCCGACATTGAGATGAACCGCCAAACTGCCAGAAAAAATCAAGGCTGCATAAGAAATGGCGCGAATCACCCCAATGACGCCTGTGATGCCCCCTGCAACCAAGCTAGAAAAAACTTTTTCTGGCTGTAGTTCTTGCATGAGGGAGGATGCAAGAGAGGATGCACGGTTTGACAAGGGTTGAGTGTTGGAAAAAAGAGACGCCATCAATCAAAAGCCCATCAGAAGAATGCTTAAACAGAGTTCATAAACGATTAAGAAAGAGAGTGACTATTGCATCACCTTGAGTTGTTGTTCCCGACGGAGTAAGCTGTCGCACAAAATAGTGACAATGTGAGCTTGGAGCGCCTGAACCAAATCAGGAGCCTCTTGCTGCATCCGTTCGAAGGTTTCCTTAGAGAGGTAGTACAGTCGGCTTGGCACATCGGTCACCACCGATGTGGATAACGGAACTTTGTTGTAGAAGCGCATTTCACCCAGCAGATGTCCCCCAGTACAGGTTTGGAGCCGTTTGGTGTGTCCATTCGCTTGTTCCAGCAAAACGCTCACCTGGCCTGATTCAATAAAGCAAAGTCCCGCATGGGCTTCTCCCCGGCGAAACACGTAATGGTTAGCAGGAAGTGTTTCCAGATTCATGTAGGGAACAAATCGCCGGGCTTGCTCAGGCGTCAGAAACAACTGCGAAAGCTGCTCAACCAACCCTTTTTCGTCTGGGGATGCGTCCGCCGGATCGGATGAAGACAAAATGTGTTGTTCACACCATTCCAGCCCTCGGTCAATATCTTCAAAGAGTTGACATCCACCTCCGTCAAGGTTGATTCCGAGTTGGAGTTCTTCTTTGAGATCTGCTGCAAGGTTGGTGAGCACCAACAAAAAATCGTGTTGGCGGGCGAGCTTTAAGATTTTGTCAAACGTTAACACGGCAGAAGAATCTAGTCCCGATACCTGACGAAAATCAATGAGTACGTATCGCAGTGGTTGAGAGGCTTCAGAAGCTTCGGGCAAAACCTCTCTCGTTCTCAGAATGCGATCGCGCACTTTGCTCAACAAATAATTCGCCGTTCCAAAGAATAAAAAACCCTGCAACTCTAAAACGTAAATCTGATCACCTTTTTGCGAAAGTATACGATTCGCTGTGGGGCTACGATCGACATTGCTGCGAGTATCCGCTCCAGAAAAGACTTGACTGGCCACATCCACATGACTGTAGCGATACATAAAATGGATGACCGTCAGCACAAAGCCTGTGAGAATCCCTTGGACAAACCCAGTTGTGTTAATCACAATCAGGGTGATCCAAACCGTGAGATAGTCCCACAGTGGAAGCTTGAAATAGGCTTGATACAGCCATTTCCACAATAGTGATAGTCCCAAATATAAAATTACGCTGCCTAGAATTGCCTTCGGCAGATAGGAGAGAAAACTCGACCCCAGCGCGAGGACAGCGATGGATGGAAACGTGGCCAGCACTCCCGTGAGCCGATGCTGAGCGCCAACGTTGTGAACAAGGAGCGTACTGGGTAGCGCCTGGGTGCCCATCATGCCGCCCCCCAGCCCAGACAGAATGTTCGCAAGTCCGATGGATTTGAGTTCATGGCTGAGATTTAAGTCTCGGCCAATGACCAGCTCAATGCTGCTGTTGCTAAGCATCAAGGACAGCAAGCTAATCAGCATCACCGTCAAAATGCCGCTGCTTTGATGCAGGATGGCTAACCAATGAACCTGTAGAAACAGGTCAGGACTGAGGGGGTGCCATAGCTGATCGCCCTGGGGAAAAGGACCCAGAAGCCACCCCGCCTCACGCGCCATGTCTAGGGTGATGTGCGTTCCCCACATGGACAGGTAAAACACGCCCGAACAAATGACCAGGGTCGCAGGCATCACCCACGATTGCTTCCAAAAATGAGTGGCGATGAGAAGGGCGATCGCAAACCCCACTCCCGGAACCCAACCCCAGAGCATCTCAGGCTGCACGAAAATTCTCAGCGATGACCAAGTCAGCGGGCTGTCTGTCGTGATTTGGACAAATCCCCGAGTGAGCAGCCACCCCGTCCCGGCCATAAATCCACCAATGACCGGGTAGGGAATCACACGAATCCGTTCACCTAGTTTGCATACCCCCAACGACAGCAACAGCCCACCTGTTAGCAGCGCGCTGACCGCAATGGCAATCAGCACCGTCGCCAACACCACCTGAGTGGGGACTCCTTTCAATTCTTTCGCAATGTTGGCCGCCATGAGAGCCAGAATGGCTGTCGGAGCCGCCAGAGGAGTCGCAATCATGCCAGGCATCGTGCTCGTCAGGGCGACAACGGCAAGAGTCGCAGCCGTGCTGAACACCGTCACCCCAAGCCCCGTGGGCAGATGAATCGCTAAAACACCCGAAAAAATGAGACTGGCGTAAGAAATTGCTCGAATGACGCCAATGATTCCCGTGACCAGCCCCGCAGCCGTACTCGAAACCAATACGTCGGGTTGGAATTGCTTTTTTAACTGCTGAATGTCGAGGGCCGGACTTGAATGCGTCACCCACCGTTGAAGCATGGCGTTAAAGATAGTCAGTGTGACCTCCATATCAGTAACCCATAACATTGGGCGATGAAATGTAACGTCAGCCACACTATCCAGATCTCATTCCTCGTTAGAAAATGAAGGCAGACGGACGATGGAGTATCGAAAATCTAATGCTGAAGGTTTGTCCTTTTATCAAGCATCTCATCTCTTTGAAACGTGCCCTGGCCGTAGGTCTAATCAGCGTCTTCACGTGCTGTAGTGTGGGCTTCTTCTCACCTCCTGTCGCTTGGGCCTCAGTCGCACCGAGCCAACAACCGACAGAAACGGTCAACATTCACTTGGGCAATGCAGCGGGAGAATTGGTCTTTGAGCCAAACCACCTGACGTTTGTCGCTGGAAAACGCTACAAATTGGTCTTAGATAATCCCAGCCCAACGAAACACTATTTCACGTCTAAGGACTTTTCTGACGTGACCTGGACTCAGAAAGTTGAGGCCGGGAACGTTGAAGTCAAGGGCATGGTGCATGAATTAGAACTCAAGCCCGGTGCTGAAGCAGAGTGGGTATTTATTTCGCAGAAACCGGGGACTTACGAGTTGCATTGCTCGATTGCTGGTCATGCAGAAGCAGGCATGGTCGGAACCATTACCGTTGCTTCTCCTGACTAAAGGCGCGCTACGAGCCTAAGTTAAACCCAAGTCAAGCGAGTACTTTCCTAGTGCTTTAAGGAACGCTACAAGGAACGCCATGCTCAGCGTGGCGTTCCTTAAAAGTAAGGGCTTCAACTTAGAAAGTTAGAGAGTTCGGCATGCATGTAGGCGATCGCCGGATCTCGCTGGATCGCTTCAAAGTAGCGCTGCTCTTGCTGGGTTCCGTTTTCGTTTGCCGATATCAGTTTTGGGGCTTCTGACAACAGAGCGTTGGCCTGGTCAAGCGTCATGGTTTCCTTATCGCTCAGAGCCTCATCAATTTGAACGATGAACTGAGAATAGGTTCTCAACCAGCTAAACCAACCGTCTCCAATGACGAGCTGAAAGAATTCACCTTTCGATTTAATGCGCCCATTGCTCTGTTCGTAAACAATGCGCTCTGAATCAAGCAAAGCCTTGTGTAACCGTAGCAGTCGAGTGCGGAGTTCTCGCAAACGATGAAAGGGAGAGTCGAGGGGTTGGAGAGTAGCCATTCAAACCAAAAATCACTGTCACTGTTTACTATCCTGTCATAAGACTGCTGTCAATAACAGGTGATGTTTCCTTTACCGTTGGGTAGACAACTATTCTTGTTGACTGATCAGATTCACAAGCTATGGCCGTGTGCAGGCTAGGCAAGCACAAAAACGGTGATGTGGGGCGCAACGCACCAGTTCAGTACAAGCGTTAAGCCGTGAGGCATGCCTCAAGCGTTGCAACGACAGATTCAGAGATGGCGGTATGGTCATAGCCGCCTTCTAACCCGAATGCGATTGCAGGGGTGACTTGCAAGCAATAAGTCGCTAGAACGCCAAAATCAGTCGGTTGAAGCGACATACTAGCCAGGGGATCTGCCCGAACGGCGTCATAGCCCGCGCTCACAATCAACACATCAGGCGCAAAGGTGGTGAGAAAGGGAAGAATTCGCTCCTCAAAAACAGGCTGATAGTCGCTGAGTTGGCTGCCTGCGGGCATGGGACAGTTGAGAACATTATTGAACTTTCCCGTTTCAGAAGCATCTCCGGTGCCAGGATAAAACGGTGATTGATGAAGCGAGCAATAAGCAATGTGTGGATTGGTCTCAACAATGGCTTGGGTTCCATTGCCGTGATGAACGTCCCAGTCGAGGATAGCGACACGATGAATCGTTTCCTTTGTTAGAGCATAGGTGGCGGCGATCGCCGCATTCGAAAAGATGCAAAATCCCATTCCTCGCTGAGCCTCAGCATGGTGCCCTGGCGGACGGCACACCACAAACGCAGGACGGTGATTTTCAACCGCAGCATCGACCCCATCGAGCCATGCACTCACCGCCAGGAGAGCCACATCATAGGTCTTTGAAGAAACGACCGTGTCTGGGTCGATATGCCCTCCGCCGCTGAGCGAGAGCGCCTTCACCGCTTCTACGTAGCGACTTGGGTGGACGGCATGGATGGCAGAAAACAGTCGGTTGGCGTGGGCGTCGATGGGAGTGGGCGATCGCCACTCCAGCTTATGGGCAAACGGCGCATTTTCTAAAGCGTTAACAATTGCGCGTAAACGACCTGGATTTTCGGGGTGATAAGGTCCCGTATCATGCTCCAGGAAATGATCAGAGTAAAAAATAGGTAGCATAGATGCTTAATACAGTCAGGCACGAAACTCTGATGACTAGCATATCGTTTGTTTTTTGATGGTTTGTATAGGTTCAGGATAGGACTATGTTCAGTAGCCTTCGGCCATTGTTATGACCGTGCAATGCGTGCCCGCAAAAATAGCCTACCAAAATGTCTACGTTCGAACCCATCAAGAGATATAAAAGAGACATCTACAGAAGTTTACAAATCACCAAACGACTTAATTCTTCTTCACGTAATCAGCAAATGCGGTACAACTGAAATAGCAGTTCTTTAAGAATGATCCCCAGGTCCACAATTTTCCAGCTAGGTGAGTTTGTAGCGTAGTAAACTGTAATTCCCGGATGGCATGGGAATTGCAAGGGTATTCGATCATTCTGGACATGCAATCGTGACTGTCATTCATTCATCTGTTGGTCGAAACGAGGAGATCAAATCGACTGTGCTTCAACAAGTTAAGCAAAATTTAAAGAATGATTTGATTGCGGGGCTTTTGGTCATCATTCCATTGGCGACGACCATTTGGCTGAGTTTCACTATTGCCATCTGGGCCATCAATTTTCTGACGCGGGTTCCCAAGCAGCTCAATCCCTTCAATGATCTGCATCCGTTTTTGGTTAACGCCATCAATCTTATTGTGGGCTTCACGGTTCCGCTCCTCTTCATCTTGTTTATTGGCCTCATGGCCCGAAACATCGCAGGACGATGGCTGTTGGATTTGGGGGAACGGCTGCTTCAGGCGATTCCGCTCGCGGGTTCCGTTTATAAAACGCTGAAGCAAATTTTAGAAACACTGCTTCGCGATTCGAACAACAAGTTTCGCCGGGTTGTCATGGTGGAATATCCCCGAAAAGGAATCTGGGCGATGGCCTTTGTGACAGGCACGGTGACCACGGATGGCCATGCCGATATGCCGGAGTCAATGCTGAGCGTCATCATTCCGACAACGCCAAACCCTACAAGCGGCTGGTTTGCGATCGTTCCTGAAAAAGACGTGATCAACCTGGCTATTTCTATCGAAGATGCCTTCAAGCTCTTGATATCGGGCGGTATTGTGGGGCCTAGAGTGTTGCCCACCGTTGCTCAAAAGCAGGTTTTATCGGCAACTGATAACGACACAGATTCCAATGTTGCCATTTCTGAAATAGCCTCTGCCGAACATGCGGAAAACGAGCAAAATGATCCTCAAGAATCTCCTGACATTCAGATTCCCGCAGGCATTGGTTCTGTCTTCTCTCCTGAGCAGCGGTTCTCGGTTGACCCAGTAGAAGGTAATGATTAATTCCTTTTCATGAACCAAACTTAGGCTGGAGTCGTTAAAATATTCCTTACGGCGCGGGGCGATCGCCCATCAACCGTGCACACTATAGGTATGTTTGAGAGTCCACAGGCGAAAAACTATGTCATCAACCATTACACCGACTCAAGATCACTCCACGGCTGAGGGAATGGACACCCAGAAAAAGGGACTTCCTGTCACGATCATCACAGGGTTTTTGGGAAGTGGAAAAACAACTCTCCTCAACCACATTTTGACAAACCAAGAAGGCTTGAAGACGGCTGTATTGGTCAACGAGTTTGGTGAGATTGGCATCGATAACGATTTGCTCATCACCACTGGCGATGACATGGTCGAGCTGAGCAATGGATGCATCTGCTGCACCATTAACAATGACTTGTTGGATGCCGTCTATCGAGTGCTTGAGCGCGATGATCGCGTTGACTACCTCGTTGTTGAGACAACGGGCTTGGCCGATCCGCTCCCGGTCGCACTCACCTTTCTGGGCACGGAACTGCGAGACTTGACGCGCCTTGATTCTATTGTGACTGTCGTGGATTCTGAAAACTACAGCCTCGATTTGTTCAACAGCGAAGCCGCACAGAACCAAGTCGCCTATGGAGACATCATTCTGCTAAACAAAGTCGATTTGGTCGATCAAGAACGGATTGACTATCTGGAGTCCAGCATTCGCAAGGTGAAAGAAAGCGCTCGCATTATTCACACGACTCAGGCTCAGGTGCCATTGCCACTGATTTTGAGTGTGGGGTTGTTTGAGTCGGATCAATATTTCAATCAGAAGAATGGTCATGATCACGATCATCATGATCACGATCACCACGATCACGACCATCAAGCCCACGCTCATGACGATCACGTCTGCGATGAACACTGTGATCACGACCACGACCATCACGACCATGATCATCACGGACATGACCATCACGGGCATGACCATCATCACCACCATTCTCACCACCTCGAGAACGACGGATTTACTTCAATCTCCTTCGAGAGTGATAAGCCCCTTGCGATTCGCAAGTTCCAATACTTTCTAGATAATCAGCTCACGGAAAACGTGTTTCGGGCGAAGGGGATTATGTGGTTTGATGAGAGTCCCAAACGCCACATCTTCCACCTCAGTGGAAAGCGCTTTACACTTGACGACGAAGAATGGAAGGATCGACCCAAGAAAAATCAAATTGTTCTCATCGGGCAAAATCTGGATCACGACCTGTTGCGATCGCAACTCCAAGCGTGTGTCTGCACGTCTAAAGCCAATGCTGGAAAAGGGTTTGGCAAATAATAATTCAGGTTGAGTTGCACCCATCAATGTAGGGGCGCAAGTTCATCATTGGTGTTAACTTAAGAAGCTATTCCTTGTCCAACTGTCCCCCACCCCAAGGCTGGGAGAGGGGAGTCGCACTTCTTCTCCCCCTTCTCCCGCTGTTGGGAGAAGGGGCTAGGGGATGAGGGCGATCCATACATATTGTCGGGATTACGTTATGGATGATTCCTCCGTCCGTCGGCTTCTGGTGTTAAGCAACGGACATGGTGAAGATGCGATCGCCCTTCGCATTATTCATGCGCTACACCAGCAGTTGCCCTCGATTGAAATCGTCGCACTTCCCATTGTTGGCAACGGTGACAGCTATGCTCATCACCACATTCCCATTGCTGGCCCTGTGAAGGCAATGCCTTCTGGGGGCTTTGTATATATGGATGGGAAACAGCTTGCCCGCGACGTTCAGGGAGGACTCATCCAGCTCACGTTGGCGCAAATCCAAACGGTGCGGCAATGGGCGAGGGCAGGCGGCAGCATTTTAGCCGTGGGCGATATCGTTCCACTCTTATTTGCGTGGGGCAGCGGAGCACCATACGCCTTCATCGGTACGGCCAAGTCAGAATATTATCTGCGAGATGAGCAGGGGGTGCTCCCACGGGCATCGTGGTTTGAACAACTCGAAAGCTGGTCGGGGTCTGTTTATCTGCCTTGGGAACGCTGGCTGATGCAGCACTCCCGTTGCAAAGCCGTGTTTCCGCGAGATACCCTCACCTCAAAAATTCTCCAAACATGGCCGATTCCGGTGTTTGATGTTGGCAATCCAATGATGGACGACCTCACGGTTGAAAATACTGCCCATGCATCGGCGATCGCCCACGCGTCTCAACAGGCCAAGCTCACTCTGGTGCTGCTCCCTGGGTCCCGTGTTCCAGAAGCCCATGCAAACTGGAGCTTGATTTTGCAGGGAGTTCAAAGTGTTATTCACCACTCTGGCGATCGCCCCAGTTTATTCTTAGGGGCGATCGCTCCCAGCCTCGATCGCTCACCCTTCGACACACTCCTTCACAAGCACGGATGGCAGCCCGGATGGCAGCCGAAGGCTACAACTGGAGATGCAAACGACTCAATCCCTGTTACTTACTTTACTCAAGGAATACATACGTTAATGCTGGTTTCATGCCAGTTTAACGCCTGCATTCATTACGCAGAGGGGGCGATCGCCCTGGCAGGAACGGCCACCGAACAGGTCGTTGGGTTAGGAAAACCCGCTTTTATCATTCCAGGTCAAGGTCCGCAGTTTACCCCTGCCTTTGCAGAAGCCCAGTCTCGACTGCTGGGAACATCGGTGATACAAGTCAGTGAGCCCCGTCAGATCGGGCAGTGCGTCTTTGAGCTTTTGTCAGATTCAGCCCAACTCCACCAGATCCAGCAGAATGGGTATCGTCGCATGGGCAAACCCGGAGCGAGCGATCGCATTGCTCAAACACTGATTCAAGAATTTGGATGGGGGCGATCGCCCTGCATATAAGCGCTGTGCGCGTTGGATAAGTACAGTTGTGTGGGGTGCGCTGCGCCACACACCGTTGTTTTTGTGCTTAACGCGGTTGCAAACCGCTATAAGAGTAGAACACACGACTTGGCAAAGTTTACGAAGAAAAAAGGGATTGGGGCGCGCCTTGCGCGCCCCAATCCCTTTTTTCTTCTTTGTCATTGGAGAAGTTTGCCAAGTCATATAGAACAAAAAAATTAGAAAAAAAGCCCCAGTAAACACTAGGGCTCTGTCTGGCCTACCACAGGAT
>JAYKJC010000104.1:0-3694 GCA_035285885.1 Leptolyngbyaceae cyanobacterium
ACTTTGGGGCATCCAGAGTATCGGCTAAAAACGCCTTAATCTGTGCGGTGAGGTCTTGCTCTGAAAAGAACAGTTGGTCGTTTTCAAATCCCTGATAGGCGATCTCCGCCAGCAGCACCTTTTCTAAATCGGCATGGAAGCCTTGATAAATCGGGTCGCGCTCAATGCGTTTTTCCGCCGCCCACTCCTCCAGCAGAATGTCGAGGGCTTTGCCATATAGCGTGCTGCGGTTGTCGGGCAAGTTCTGAGAACGGTCGTAGACCAAACAAAGAAAGGTGAGCAACAGCGGCGTCTGAGCCAGTTCTTTTGCAGAAGCATTCTCCTTTTGATTCAGCAAGTTCCAGCACTTCTCTGCGGTCTGAGCTTGCCGATCCACATCTGCACGAAACCAGTTGTGGATAAACTGCTGAATCTGCTCATCGTCAAACTCTGCCACTACCACATCGGTAAAGCGATGGAAGTCGCTGTGATATTTATAGGCGGCAATCCGGCAGGATGCAATAAAGCGGTTTTTGTGGTGTCGGTCAACAAAGTTGCGAATGGCTTCAATCACCCCGTTGAGTCGCTGGCTTGGTACCTCGTCGAGGCCATCGAACAAAATGAGCAAACTGCCTGTTCTCAAGGCTGCTTCAGTAAATTCCTCCGGTTCAGGGAAGCCACATATTCGAAACTCTTCTGCTATCAAAGCCTCAATATTGATGGTTTCTGCGGCTACCCTTTTTAGATCGAATAGAACAGGTACGCATTTTTTCTGCTCTGTTTTGAAGATACGTTTACCGTGTTGGACAGTATGTACTTGAAATTTCCACTCCTTACCCTTGAGGGCTTCTAACCCAATTTTTCGAAGAAATGTAGACTTGCCCGCACCTGGCGCACCCAATACCATCAAGAACTGACTTTCATCAGCAGCATTAATTCCAACTTTCTTTTGTTGCTGCTCATTAAATCGAAATTGTCGTTGGCTACTATTCCGATGTAGTTCTTCGAGTGCTTCTATTGACTCAAAGCTCTTTGCCGTACTCTTGTTTAAAACTTGTACAGTCGTGTAAATTTCATCCAGGGAAACGGCCTCTCTCATACCAAGCACTTTTACAGCGCAGTGCCGATCCGCATAGTTTTGAATGTATTGTCGAGAGATATTGAGGACAAGCTGCTTGCGCTGGTCGTTCAGCGCTTCTCCCGCTTTGCCGAAGAGGGTGCTGCCGCCTTTCCAGGCAGTGTTGACAACGAGGCTGGCAAGTCCTTTAACAACAGTTTCGAGAGCGAGGGTTTCGAGTCCGGTCATGGGGCGAGGGTTGGGGGGTAGAGATTGCCTCTAGTCTACTGAAGGATTCGTGATGCCGTCTTGTTTTGATACCTTATTTCCTCGAGGATATGATTTTTTCAGACAGCCGAATGACTCGAATCTTGCTAAGGTAGGCGCTGCTATTTGGAATCGATGAAAGGAAAAAGATTCGGCTGAGGCGCTTCGCTCTTTGTCGGGGTTTAGTTGTT
Organism: Leptolyngbyaceae cyanobacterium; assembly: GCA_035285885.1. Classification (GTDB taxonomy): domain Bacteria; phylum Cyanobacteriota; class Cyanobacteriia; order CAKZMO01; family CAKZMO01; genus JBCCWF01. The sequence continues at coordinate 1,495 of JAYKJC010000104.1, forward strand.
GCCCGCTCATGCTGGATTAATATTGCCTGCCTATGCTGAAGCTGAACCGAAAACTGTATCTAGCAGAAGGTTTGAAGGCTATTGACCCTACGGCAAGCCATCCTTTGTATCAGCACCACCAATTCAGCCCGTTGGGGTTCACCCCAGGAGTAGAGGTGCGATCGCCCTGTAAAAGCATCAACTTCAGAGACTTGGAGCGTCATGATAGAGAAGCGTTTTGGATCCGTGCTACGTGCCGTGGCGATCGCCATCTTCCTATGGATCGGGATCGTTGGAGGGGCGATCGCCCTGTTCGCGCCACCCGCTGTTGCCGATGCTTCATCGACAGCCTTTTCTGCCTACGTGGATGAAGCGGGACACATCACCCGCCCCACAGGATTTCGAGAAGACTGGTCGCACCTGGGAACCTGGTCGGTGCCCGATGGTGAGACGTTGATGTTTCATGAGGTCTATGCTGAAGCAGAAACGGTGAATGCCTATCGAGAAACGGGCGAGTTCCCCGATGGCGCAGCCCTAGTCAAAGAAATCCGTCAAACGGAGTCAGCCGATATGACCACGGGAAATCCCAGTTGGGCGGTCGAGCCAGCCATTTGGTTCGTCATGATAAAGGATAAGATGGGGCGCTTTGCAGACAATCCCAATTGGGGCGAGGGCTGGGGCTGGGCGCTCTACAAAGCTGATAACCCATCACTCAATGTATCCACCAGCTTTGAAGCCGACTGCTTAAGTTGTCACCTGCCTGCGAAAGAAACGGACTACATCTATTCCTATGCCTACCCAACGCTTCGAGAAGCGCAGTGATGGGGATGCTGAGGCTCTACAACTCTCGGAAAATGTGGTGCCACGGATGCTCCGGGCCAAATTCCTTCTGAAATTCGGTGATCACCCAGGAGAGCGATCGCTGATGTTTTTGGGCGATCGCCATCAGATACTCCTTATAGGCAACAGCATCATCGTCCGTGGGGTCTGGGCCAAACACCGCATTGCGATACCATTCCTCCTTGGGCCACTTACTAAAGGTTTGAAAGAAAATCTTCCGGGTCCAGCTTGGGGTGTGCTGCTCTTCAAAGGTTTTGCGCCGCTGAATCTTGAAGAACCGACGCATTTTCTCTTCCTGAACGTGGCGAAGCTGTTCGTCACTCAGCAACTCCACCATGTCATCGGCACAGATCTGAGGCTCTGTCGGCCATTCATAGCGACAGTCTGGACATTCTGTGACAAATGTCAGCACGATGCGCGTACACATGGGGCACTGCTTGGTGGGCACGATGCGGCTGTGTTTTGCTTCGCGGCTGGTCGGCAGGTGATAGTCTTTGATGTCTTCTGGAAATCCTAGCCGCTGTAGGTTGCTGGCCTGATCGAGAATGATCCCGTACTCTTTCCCGGTTTGGGGAGAGATGCGCATCACCCGTCCAATCTGCTGAAAGTGCAGGGCGCGAGACTGGGTGGGTCGCAGCAGCAGCCCGACTTCCACACTCGGTTCATCAAACCCGATACTGATGACATTGCATGAGGTGAGCACCAGCAGCTTTCCGTCCCTCAAGGCTCGGTACAGCCGCCTGCGCTCTTTGATGGGCGTTCCCCCTTCGACGGTATCCGCAGGGACGCCCACCTCCCGAAACATGTCGGCCACATGTCGCGCATGGCCAATATCTACGCAAAAAGCAATGGTGCGCTTCCCCGGTGTCAGCCGCAGCCATTCTTCAACGATGCGTGTGATGAGTTCTGGGCGATCGCACGCATTCTTCAAATCTCGCTCGTCATAGTCTCCCGCAATAATCCGCACATCCCCCAGGTCAATCTGTCCATCGGTCGGCACCCCGTAGTACTTCATGGACGCCAAATAGCCCATCGCCTGAAGCGTCGAGGGCACCGGAGACGCCACATAGGTCTGGAAGTGATCGCCCATTTGCCCCTTTCCGAGACGATAGGGAGTCGCGGTCATGCCGATGTGAATCGCGTTCGGGTGCGTGAAGTACAACACCTCCTGCCCAATCTGGCTGAACGCCGTGGTGTGAGCTTCGTCATAAAACACGATGCTTGCAGGCCAACGCCGCCACCAGTCCCGCTTTCCCATGGTCTGAACACTGGCAATCTGAATCGGGGCTGTGGGGTCTTCCTTCCAGCCTGCTTTAATAAAGCCGCAGCGGAGTCCGAAAGACTTCATCTTCTCGTAGGTCTGCCCCACCAGCACGTCTAA
>JAYKJC010000105.1:0-7109 GCA_035285885.1 Leptolyngbyaceae cyanobacterium
GGGCAGCCCTCCACCATCGATGCCTCAGTTCTCGATGAGCTACGGGTGGAACTGCGAGCCATCGGCTGGGCGATCGCTGGCATCGCCCCAGAAGCCGAGGAAGAGGACGAGCCATGATTGGCAAACAGGTCAAGGGCACGTCATTTCGAGGCGTGCTGAACTATCTGCACGGTAAGGACGGCGCACAACTGCTCGGTGGCAACGTCCTGGGGGAAACGCCGAGGGCGATCGCCGCTGAGTTCCGGGCGTCACGGCGGCAGAACCTGCGGGTGAAGAAGGCGGTCTATCATGCGGCACTCTCCCTGCCGAAGACCGAGAATCTGGGAGATTCCCAGTGGTTAGCGATCGCCCAGGATTACCTCCAGGGCATGGGCTTCGAGGGTTGCCAGTACGTCGTCTATCGCCACACTGACCAGGATCACGACCACGTCCACATCGTCGCCAGCCGCATTCGCCTGACCGATGGCAAAACCGTCAGCGACTCCTGGGACTATCGGCGCAGCGAGCAGGTCATCCGCAAGCTGGAGCGGGATTACCAATTGGAGCCAGTCGTCCCCAGTTGGGAGCGGGAAAAGCGAGCTTCGACGACCGGCGAGTGCCGATTCAGCGAGCGCACCGGGACGGCCAGCGTTCGGGAGCAGCTTCAGGGAATGCTCGATGAGGTGACGCAGAACCAGCCGACGATGGTGGAAGCGATCGCCCAACTCCAGCAGCGAGGGGTGAATGTCAAAGTCTGGTACACCAGGGCAGGGCAAGCACGAGGTATCAGCTACGAACTGGACGGCGTCGCATTCAGCGGCACGAAGCTGGGGCGAGCCTACACGTTTCCTGGATTGCAGAAGCATCGCGGGGTGAGCTACGAGCTAGAGCGGGATGATCCGATAATCCAGTCATTGATGAATGAGGGGAGTGAGCGATCGCCCCTTGAAGCTCCACAGCCGACGCCCAAGGACATCTCCTCTCCGGAAACCGAGAGGACGGTTGCCCCCGACAAGAAGACGCATTACCAGCGGCTGTGGCAGCGATATAGCCAGGGAGTGCAGGCCAGTAATCCGATTGAGTTCGATGACCTGGTGGCTCGCCGAGCTTTTGAGGATGGGCAATCGCAGAAGGCGATCGCCCTGACGCTGGCCGCTGGCAGTCCCTACGTGGCGCAACTGAATCGTCAGCAGGCGAAGCTGTACGTTGAGCAGACAGCGCAGAAGGTTTGTGAGCGATCGCGCCATCAAGCAAAGGATCAGCGGCGGAGGCGATCGCTTGAAGTTGACTAGGGAGAGCGCTCACAATGGGAATACCATTGAATTGACCGACAGGCTAATCCGCCGCTGGAGGTTCCCCCATGGCACTGACAACCGCCAAGTGGACGCTCGATGACTACCACAGGATGATTGATGCAGGTATCTTGAGCGATCGCTGCGCGGAACTACAAACCCACCAAGTACTCAAATCGGTTATGGAGTGTCTTGCATCCTTATGCTATCGGGGCGTCCTCAAACGCTCCTAACGCCTTTAAAGTGATCTTTTGAGCATCTGTTAAACCAGTCGTGCCCGTAATATTCATCCCTTCGTAAGGTCGGGGCGATCGCCAAGTTTCTAAGCAACTGCCTGTCTCGATGTCCCAAATTTTAATAGTCTCGTCTTGGCTACAACTGATTAATATTTTTTCACTAGGGTGAAGAGCAATTGACCAAATTAGATTGTCGTGGCCCTGAAATAAACGTGAGCATTCTCCTGTTCGAAAATCCCAAAATCTAATAGTTTTGTCGTGGCTACTACTAATAATCTGATCACCAGTAAGATCAAACAAAACATTCTTGACTAATTTAGTGTGCCCCTGTAGAGTTCTCATACATTTTCCTGAACTAATATCCCAACACCTAATCGTTTCGTCATTACTACCGCTAGCTAAAGTTTGATCATCTGGACTGAACGCAACTGACCAAACCCAGCTATTGTGACCGCGTAATGTTTGAAAGCAAGTCCACGCACTTGTGTCCCAAAGTTTGATGTGAGAATCACCTCCACTTGCTAGAAGCTTGCCATCTGAGCTAAATTTAGCTGAAAGTACCCACCCTGAATGATCTTCCAGAACTTTAATGCATTCCCATGTTCTAGTATCCCATAATCGAATAGTACCATCTGCACTTGTACTCACTAGAATTCGACCATCTGGGTCAAATGTGAGTGAAAAAATCCAAGATGTATGCCCTTGTAAAACTTGAAGACATTGTTTTGTAGGCACATCCCAAATCTGAATTGTTTCAGAGCCAGAGCTACTAGTTGCCAGAATCTGGCCAGTTGGATTAAACGCAAGTCCATATGTCTCACCAGAATGCCCCTGCAATGGCAAATAACATTTCCCAGTGGCAAAATCCCATAGCTCAATCATTCGGTCACTACCACTAGCTATCATTCGGCCATCTGGACTAAATGCAATAGACCAAAAACGATTACTGTAACCGAACAAAGTCTTTACACACTGCCCTGTAGATGTATTCCAAAGCTTTACGGCTTGATCATCTGTGCTACTAGCTAAAATTTCACCATTTGGGCTAAAGTCAATTGACCAAGTGCGTCCCCTATGATATTGAAAGGTTTGGCAACACTTTCCAGTTTTAATATCCCATAGGCTGATACTAGGAGAATCGCCTGCAATTCCGATCATCTCGCCATTCTGGTTAAAACATATTGACCAGATAAAATCGATTTGATGTCCTTGTAGTGTTAGCCAGCACTTTCCAGTTTTAATACTCCAAAGCCTGACAACTTTATCTTCTCCTCCAGTCGCTATTGTTTGTCCATCTCGACTGAAAGCAATAGACCAGACTGGTTTAGTATGTCCATGTAATACTTGAACACATTTACCGCTACTAACTTCCCATAAGTTTACGACCGCTTTGTCATCACTACTAGTCGCTAAATATATTCCATTTGGACTGAAGGCAACAGAGTGTGAACCGTTGAGTATTTTGATACATTTTCCACTATTAATTTCCCAAAGCCTAACTGTTTGATCTGCACTAGCACTGGCTAACAATGTTCCATCTGGGCTGAAGCTGATTTCCCAAACCCGCATTTTATGACCCTCTAAAGTTTTGAGGCAAGTTCCTGTAGCTATGTCCCAAAGCTTTACAGTGTAATCTTCACTACAGCTTGCTAGCACTTTCCCATTTGGGCTGAACCTGGCAGCCCACACCCAACTAGCATGTCCCACAAAACTAAAAAGTTGCCGACTGCTACCTATGTCCCAGAGGTAAATTTTGCCATTTGCATCACTGACTACTAACAGTCTACCATCCGGACTAAACTCAACCCAGATATTCTTCATGACCTGTCTAAAAGAAGATTTAGAGAGATCTGCATTATTAAAATTGACCTGATGCAATGGTACATTCTGTAAGTTAGCTTGCCATACCGACAAACAGGAGAAATCGTACCGAGTCAAATCAATTTCTAATTCGCATAAAAGATTGATAATATTACCCGCAGCATAGCCAATTTCTTTGGAAGAACACTTTAACACGTTTATGATGTGCTCCAGCCGTCCAGAAATTTCAGATTGGCTATCGAGATCGGATTTTAAGCGAGCGATAATAGGCTTCAGAATAACGCGAGATTGGCTTTCCCTGATAAAATCCTTTGATGTTGCTTTCATCAAAGCATATCTATTAAACTGCTTAATTTGAGCTGTTCTGATTTCCTCAGCAATCTCCTCAATCAACAAATTAGTTATGTACTCCATGATGACAGGCTGCTGAGTGAATCCATCTGGTGTGCTTTCGATGAGCGATCGCCAACTCAATGATTCCAGAGATTCTAGTAACGTCGTTTTTGTTATGCTTGGGATGATATCAGCTTGCAGTTCATCAATTGAAACGGGTTCTCGATTAATCGCAAGCCAGTACATGATCTGTTCTTCTGGTAACGAGAGCCGACTGATTTGTCGTTTTAGCAGATTGTGGATGCCGTTAAAAACGGCGATCCCTTGCTGCAAAAAGCTATCAACTTTACCGTTGAACACGTCCAAAATTGAAGTTGCTGCAATTTTCAAGGCTAAAGGATTACCTTGGTAGCATTGAATTAACTGCTCTGTTTCTGTCAGTGTCCCGTGCAATCCCTTTACTTGTAAAATTTTTCTTCCATCGTCTGCCCCCAAGCCTGTAAGCGCCAATGTGCGAACCGGTAAAGATTCCCCCTCAAAAGCTGCGACTTCTGCTGGTTTCTCGCGGCTAGTAATCACCAAACAGCTTTGATGCGGAATCTCTCCAACACGTCTTAGTAGTTCTCCATACGCCTCATAAACAGGGTAATAACTACCTGCTCGCCTCCCGCTTGCAAGCAATGCATCAAAATTATCGGGTCTCCTGACTTTCTGGTGTAAAATGTAGTTTTCTACACACTTTTGCCATGAGTATTCATTTGGATAGCTTGCTCGGTTTACCAAACGTAAGCGTAGAAACAGTTATTCAGACGGAAGAGAGCATCACGTTAAACCTCGTGGTTCTTTCCGAAGTAATAAACTGTCCTCATTGTGGCAAACAGACGGATGAGGTGCATCAAAATCGCTCTGTTCTTGTCCGAGATTTATCCATCTTTGGTCGTCCTGTCTACCTCCGTCTTCCACGTCGGCAGTTCTATTGTGGTGATTGTCAAAGATATAGCACAGAGAAGTTAGATTTCATAGATTGGAAGCGACGTCATACGCAACGGTATGAGGAAAACATTTATGAACGTGTTCAACAATCGAACATGGAACAAATAGGGCGAGAGGAGGCGCTAAGTTATGATGAGGTAAAGGGAATATTTGATCATGTTAGTTGTAAAAAAAAAGAGCATTAGCACCCGCTAAGAGACTCAGTATCGATGAGATTAGTATGCATAAGGGCCAGCAGGACTTCGTGACTGTTGTGAGCGACATTGACCGAGGAAAACTGATCGAAGTTATTGACTCTCATAAACAGGAGAGCATTATCGAAACCCTTCGTGAGCAACCGTTAGAGTTTCGTGAATCGGTTGAGGAAGTCAGCGTAGATATGTGGGGTGGGTTTCCCAAGGTGATTCGTGAGGTTTTTCCAAATGCGAGAATTGTATTTGATCGATTCCATGTGATGCAGTGTGTGAATCGAGAATTGAATCAGCTCCGATGGAAGCTTGGAATTCGAGACAGGGGTAGCAAGTATTTACTGCTTCGAAATGGAGAGGATTTAACCGATGAACAGAAATCAGAGTTAGAAAAAATATTCAGTCGTTCCGAATTGTTACGATTAGCTTATGAGATGAAAGAAGAGCTTAGAACTATCTATGAGAAGAGCCAAACGATTGAATCTGGCAGACGAAAACTAGAAAAATGGCTTCGTATGGCACAGTTAATATTGGTGGAGTCTAGCCAAACTATTTGGAATCATTTAGAGGGTATTTGTAACTATTTTAAGAATCGAACAACAAGTGGCGTAATGGAAGGAATCAACAATCGAATTAAGTTGATTATGCGGCAAGGATATGGATTCTCCAACTTTGACAATTTTCGTGCCAGGCTGTTAGCTTGCTTTAATGATTAGATAAAGTTATCACCATAAGTCCAGGAGACCCAAATTATCGAGCACGAGCAAACAACGAGATTCGCGCAGATAGACCATTAATCGCGCCAGTTTTTCTTCCGTTGTCTCAGGTAAATTTATCTCCTCATGCCTAGAGAAAAAGCTAATTAAAGTAGAGAGCAAGCTGGAAAGGGAAGGAGTATCCCGTAGACTCCGCCAAATCAAAAACTCAAACTCACCTTGAATCTGCTGAGCTAGCTTGACAGATAAGGCAGTTTTGCCAACACCTCCTAAGCCCAAAATCGTGACTAATCGACAGCGATCGCGCAAAAGCCATTCGCCTAAGGTTGTCAACTCCTGATTACGACCGTAGAAAATAGAAACATCAGGTGCCTCTCCCCAATCCTGCTGAGATGTTGCAGCCAAGAAATTAATAGATGAGGTCGGGATGTTTTTCTCACCAATACGTTGACTATAGTTCCGGAGGACAACTTGAAAATTAAACTTAGTGGTTCGCGTCCCTAATGCATCTGATAAGAGCCGCCAGAGTTTTGACCCAGTGTCTTTGATATAGCCTGTATCATATCCCGTGGTACGGGCGATCGCCTCATAGGACATTCCATCCCACGCGTGGCGTAATACCAGTTCCTGTATTTTGGTCAGTCGCCCACTTTCCAGAGCGCTTTCGATCAGCGCTAGTGCCTCTTCAACGGTCATAGGTTCAACACTTAAATCTTTCTGTATAGAATTAGCGTCGGCATCAAAGTATGAACAGGAAGGTAGAGGTAGAGGAGGGGCGATCGCCTCTAAAGGCACCCCTCATAGAAAGTAGATGCATAACATAAAACGCTTTATTCAAAAGACTTCTAGCTCCTCACGACCAACCTTTCAATATTCTAAGATATTCTCCCCTGATTTTAATCTGACCTTTATCAGACTTTCATCTGACTTTACCGACTGGCTACTCATTTCTCCAACGGTTACTTTAAATTTATCTCGGTAAAATTACTAACTTCGATAACCCTGAATTGAGTAGTTTTACTTAGTGAATAGTCATAAGCTACTGCGTGTTCTCAGACAAGCCTTTTCACAGTTAAATGTTTCTCTATGAGGTTTATCCCTATGATTTTTCGCCATATCCATAACCGCATCCTTCTTCCGGTAATCATTGGTGGAGTGACGGCTATACTAGCTGCCGGTAATGTCTCTGCTCAAATATTAGATGAAGGAGGGTTTCTTGATCTTGAAGAAACTGTACAGCATACCTTTCGAGGCAGTGCAGGGCAAGAACTTTTTATTTCCGCAGAAAGTGTTGACTTTGATACCTATCTGACCCTTTATGGCCCTGGTGGCCGCTATGTTGGGGAAAATGACGATTATGGCGGAACTAACTCCGGGTTGGCGGTAACACTTCCTTGGTCAGGAGTCTACACAATCACTGTGGGAGGCTATGATCAGTGGGCTGATAGGGGCAGGTATTTCGTCACGGTTAACGAGAGCACTCCCAGCTATCTACTATATGAGGAAAATAGCCTCAGTCCGGGTAGATATGCTGAATATTCGCTTCAAGGT
>JAYKJC010000106.1:0-4161 GCA_035285885.1 Leptolyngbyaceae cyanobacterium
CTAAACATATACCCAGCTGCGCGGGAGAAACATGCTTAAACCTTAACCCGTAGGACTACATGCGCCTTCAATGCCGGATAATTCAATCCATTCTAGGCGCTTTTCTTGCGTCCGGACGAAGCTATAACGGCTAATGGGTCAAGTCCCCGGAACAAGGGGATTAAGCCCCTTGCCTGTGCTTAATCCATTTGCACACCGCTCTATTTTCATAACGGGTTTATGGCACCGTGCCATTCTGAACCGTTCCAACCCAGATGACGTCATCTTCTCATTTCCGGCGCTTCTCATTTCCGGCACTTCTCATTTCCGGCGCTGCTGATTGTCGGCACTGCTTATTTTCGGCGCTGCTGAAACCATGCCTGCAACATCTGCCGACAGGGGTCTTCGAGAATGCCGCCCCAAACGGATAAGCGATGGTTTGAGCAGGCGCTATCTGGAAGGTTGAGAACGGTTCTTACTGCGCCTGTTTTAGGGTCATCGGCACCGTAGACAAGGGTGCCCAGTCGCGCCTGGATGAGTCCTCCCGCACACATGGGACAGGGCTCCAGGGTGACATACAGGGTGCAGTCAGTCAGTCGCCATCGATTCAGCCGCTGTCCGGCCAGCCGCAGGGCGATGATTTCAGCGTGGGCGGTCGGGTCATGATCGCGTTCTCGACGGTTTTCGCCTTCGGCCACCACCTCGTCGTCGCCCTTCACAATCACCGCACCGACGGGAATCTCTCCCTGCTGGCCTGCGGATTCTGCAAGGGCGATCGCCCGACACATCCAGCGATAGTGACGCAAATAATCGGGATGATCAAGAACAGGGGGAGGAATCGAAACGCTCACGTGCCCACAGGCGTCATCAACAGCGGATCAAGCTTTCCCTGGCGATCGAGCGCATAGAGATCATCACACCCCCCCACATGCTGATCGTTGATGAAAATCTGAGGAACGGTGCGGCGTCCTCCGGCTCGTTCACCCATTCTTACCCGTGCCGCGCCATCTCCATCAATCTTGTATTCTGTGAAGGAAACCCCCTTCCACCACAGCAGCAGCTTGGCGCGGATGCAATACGGACAGGTCTGCCACGTGTAGATTTCAACGTTGGCTTTCATGTGTTCGGGATGACGCCCTAGAAGAGAGTTGAGTGAGTCAAACATAGAATTGGATGATATCGTCAAGCGCTTGCAAAAAAGAGTTGTTCTTATGGTAGTTCCAAATGGTAGTTCCAAATTTCTGTGGACGATGCATCTCAGACCGCTAAAGGATATCGGAGTCTGATGAGGGGGGAGGGGGAGCGGGCGATCGCTTTCGTTCGGCTTGAATCACAATCGGCTCTAAAGATTCTGGATCATAGCCATGCGTTTTAAGCTGTTCGGTGAGAATTTTGAGTGCATCCTGATAGCAAAAAATTGCACCATCAAAAAACGCCATGTCGGCTTCGGTTTTAGATTTCTCATCTTGCTCCAGCGCAAAGATGAATCGCTTGTGTATCGCCGCGATGTAGTCTTTCAAAAAAGAATGTAGTTCTGGAGTCACTGTGGTTCTCTCCAATTGTTCTCCAATATTCTCTCCAACATCTTGCCCATCAACCTTGCCCATTAGGGGGTACTTTAGAGGGTGTTTTAAAGGTCGCATTTGTCATTCCGAGAGGAGCGAAGCGCAACGAGGAATCTAGGCTTTGAGCCTTTACGCCGAGATGCTTCACTCCGCTATTGCTCCGTTCAGCATGACATTCACTACTTTTCAAACACCCTCTTAGATTTGATCAGAGACTCATGCTACATCATTTAGAAGTTGGAATAGAACTTGGAACGATTAATTCTGGGCGATCGTTTTTCACGGAGTTGACCGCATCACCGACCGAATAACACTGCAAGGCGTTCTCTGCCGCAGGTCTCAACAACTCATGGGCGTCCTCTGGGCTCCCCATCAGCCACTGCTGCCAATGGTCGGGTTCGAGCACCACGGGCATTCGAGGATGCACGTCTCGTGCCATGGGGTTGGCTTCAGTGGTTATCACTGTGCAGGTCAATCGCTCGTCTCGCCAAAGCTCAAAGAGTCCGGCCAGAACCACGGGCGCGTTCCCCTCGGATCGGGAGAAATAATACGGCTGCTTGGCCTTGCCGCTGCGTTTCCATTCATAGTAGCCATTGACCGGAATCAGGCACCGCCGATATTTGAAGGCTCCCCGAAAAGAGGGCTTTTCTGTCACGGTTTCCGATCGCGCATTGAAGGTCTTAAAGGCAATGGACATGTCTTTGGCCCAGTGCGGCAACAGCCCCCAGGAGGCCAGCAAGAGTCGGCGTTCGTGGTCAGCTTCCTTCCCAACGGGACACACAATGAGCAACGGTTGAGACGGTGGAACGTTGTAGGACGGCTGATAGGAGAATTTGGCGATGGGGTCAATGGTCGCGTCCATGTTAGCCGCGACTTCTTCGACGGGGGAATAACTTACGATGCGTCCACACATGATGCGATCGCTCCTTCTCGACACGTACATTTGGGGAAATGGAGAGTGCTATAGCCATCTCCGGGTCGGTCAGGACATTTTAAGATTTTGAGAACGTTCAAACGTTTGAACGTTAGGCTTAAGAATTGTCCTAACTAATCCGTCGGCTGTGAGATATGGGGCAGTGAACGTCCGGATATTGGCTCAGTGTTACGCAAAATTAAGTGCTGAGAGACAATGACCCCATTTCCCTACTCTTTATTATGGCGATCGCCCAAAAACTTTACCGGAAGGCTTTTCATCTCTCGTTTGATCTGCATCGAGCCCTCAACCTCTTTCTTCTCAATCAACGCCCCCTTCCACGGGTGATTCAATGGGTGATTCAATGGTTCATTCACCCATCCCTTCAGCCGACTCAGGCGAAGCTGGCTCCTCTGGCCTTGTCGGATAGGGCGATTGTGAATGCGTTGCAGACTGATGGTGCGTATGTCACGTCTTTAGCCACGCTCAACCTGCCCGATACCGATTGCTTTTGGTCATCGGCTCAAGCGATCGCCCATGCGCTATCGGACTCCCAGGCAAACAGCAACTCCTTGCGGGGAGGGTTTCGGGTAGAGGCGTCTGCCAATCAGCTTCTAAATCACCCAGCCCTCATCCGGTGGGGAGTGGGCGATCGCCTGCTGTCGGTGGTGGAAGACTATCTCCAAGAACCTGCGGCGCTGTGTAGCGTTATCGTTCGTCGAGACATGGCCAATGGACTGATGCGGGGAACCCGACTGTGGCATCGAGACATTGAAGACCGCCGGATGTGCAAGGTGATTGTGTACCTCAATGCGGTGTCTGAGAAGAATGGGCCGTTTGCCTACCTTTCACGGCAGACTACTGACCGTTGCCGGATGCTCAAAGCCCGATATGGATACCTTCGCGATCGCATCATGCAGTCTTACCTGGCCTCGTTTGAGGATCACCTCTGTGTGGGTGCCGAGGGTACTGTCATCTTTTGCGACACGGCGGCTACGTTTCATCGCGGGGTCGTTCCAGTGGAGGGCGATCGCCTTGCAGTTTTTTTCACTTATGTGACTCATCATCCCCGCAGCCCCTGGAAGTGTAAGCTCCCCTTTCAGCTCCAGTCCCTTGTCGATCGGGTTGGCCCCTTGACGACTCGCCAGCAGAATGCGCTCTTTGGCATCGGCAAAAGTTCTTGGTGAGACGGTTGATGATGTGAGGCGATCGCCATTTCGTTTATTTAAGGGGAGGGCGATCGCTACACTAAAGACATATCCTTTCCTCTGTGCAGCAATATTTAATTAAAGGGGATGCAATGTCGGTTTCTCGGCGTCAGATGATAACAGCGATGGGAGGTGCAGCTTCAGCGTTTCTGTTGGAGAGGTGCTGGCGATCGCTCTCTAAACCCTCCAGTGCTCAAACGGCTCAGATGCGGGCTGGGTTTGGGGCACTGCGACCAGACCCCGACGGAATTTTGGATTTGCCAGAAGGATTCCGCTATCGAGTCCTTTCCCAGGCGGGACAACGGATGGACGATGGTTACCGGGTTCCCAGTGCTTTTGATGGCATGGGCGCGTTTCAAGCTCCGGATGGTCACATTATTCTGGTGCGAAATCATGAGCTTTCGCCCAGCGATCGGTTGGGCACACAAGCCGCAGCGTCATTCATGTATGACTCGCGCTGTAAGGGTGGCACAACAACCGTGATTCTTGACCCAGA
>JAYKJC010000107.1:0-4953 GCA_035285885.1 Leptolyngbyaceae cyanobacterium
CTTGGGCGAACCACTCAATTTGATGTCGAAGCCTATACCCTTGAGCTTGGCACGGGCATGAACATCAAGGCCGACTCGGTGTCTCACGGAGTTGCAGGCATTCAAAATTATCTGAAACATAAGCAGATACTTCATGACCCAGAGTTGACAGGGGATTCCTCTAATGATCCGACCATGCATTTCACGAGAAGCAGCCAGGTCGAGCGCTATTACGCCCCCAGGGGAGGCGTCATTCAATCTCGAATTGAGCTAGGGCAGAAGGTGACCCAGGGACAGCTTCTCTATGAGCTTCTTTCGTTCGCGAAAGAAGAGGATTTTCCGTCCGTCACATCTATTACGGCTCAGCAAACCGGAATCGTTTTCGATGTATCGATTAACGAAGCGGTAAACGAGGGCGAATATGTCCTTGGCATTCTATAGAGAATAAGAGATCTCAATCACACCGGAGTTCCAGGTAACTGCATGGGGCTATCGCCGCCACCTATCACGGGGGGATGTCCAGGCAAATTTTTGATCCGTTGCGTTACGCATCATTGACGAATCATTGAGAAGAATTACAGGGCAATTTTCTTGAAGCTCGAATATAAAAAGTAAGTGTTTACACTTTACTAAAATGTTTTTTACTAATAATATTATTTCTTAAAGGTGAGGAACACTGGAATCAGGAGTTAGAAGAGTTAAATTTGCTTCGCTTAGGTAGGTGTAATTACGCATTTGGCGATCGCACCACAGATGTACAGATTGAGATGTACGAATACTGAATTAAGGCATTTAACTCTTTGAGCGTTCATCTACTCGTTTCAACTGATATTAGCTTTTCATTCGCAGCTAGGGCGAAGTGAGCTTCACTTGGGATTCTGAAAAGCCCAAACTTTTGGTTGATGTGAAGTTAGTTAACGTTTGATGAAGATATTCTTTTTGTTTCCGGAAGATTTAATAGAGTCTACGGGACATATTCAGTATAGTTAGGTATGAAATTAGGGTTCGATGTGTGTGAGGGAAATCTGCCGTGGTAAGTTCTTGGTCTAGCCATCTACAAAGAGCGGAAACACCTGCTGAGACAAGGTTTTATTCACACCTTCTAGAGCAGGCCAGAACCTTGCACCCCAGGGAGGCGATCGCCGCTTTCCAGGATTTATTGGAAGGGAGTGGTTCCTCCTGTGACTCAGATGTAAGAGCCGCTTTCCACACCATTCTTCAGTACGGGTTCATTGCGCAAGACTTTCGCTTCATCTTGAACCGAAGCTGCTATATCTACATCAACACCTGGTTTCAGACTCCCGGACACCGCTTCTATATTCCAGAATTTATTGAAATCTTTGAGGCTCTTCCCTCCACAGCTGCCCAGACTCCCCTCGAACGACACTTGCGGGGGCTGCTCTCCCAGTTTGTGACGACCCCGCAATACACAGCGCTGCGCTGCTTGGCGATCGCCATCAGAACCGATTGGGAGGTTCATCAGGCTGAGGTTGATACTCGCCCCCTTGAAGGGATCATCAAGCGCTATCCCTATGTCTATAGGCATAAACTTTTAACAAAAGACAGCTCCCTCGATCAGCGCCGCATTATCCGCACGATGCAGCGTGAAGCTCAACAGAAATTTGATGTTGAACTGTCGTGTTACAGTACCTACGTCAAATTCAATAACGTCATTCCCTTCAAGTCACCCGCTAAGAATCCGACGCTCCTTCACCCCTCAAAGCTGAATCATGCGAGTCATCAATTTTCAGGAAAAGTGGATGGGTTCAATACGCATCGAGACTTAGCCCAGCAATTTCTGACCTACAGCCAGTGGACGCGCTCCTACCGAGAACTCAAGCGTGACTTGTATGAGTACCTTGCCCCAGCAATTCACTCTAAATTTGGCAAACATCACTTCAACCAACGGTTAGAAACCTGCCTGAGCGGAACTCTGGAATACTATGACTACGAAGTTCCGACCGATGCACTGCTGGCCGAAACCTGCAAGAAATTACTGAATTTCCTAACGGTCGAAAGCCCCCATCGTCCTGAGCATTCCAACTTTATCGATCTCCTTGCCAATCTCGGCGCTACGCTGACCATTGCATTGCTGTTAAAGATTGTGCTGCTCTGTCATCAGGCGAAGCCCTGGTTAGAGCGTCGCCTGGCAATTTTGTTTCATCATTATTCGTCTCGGCCTCAACACGATGTGGCGTGGCTGGTTGAGGCGCTGGAGAACACTAATGTTGCCCTCAGCACAAACTTCAGTCCCGTGCTTGTCTAGGGCTGGCATGAACCTAAAAATCTCCGCAATTCAAAAGAGAGGGAAGATAGGCTGAGCCCAGTACTTGTTTAGCGTATGCCTTGTTCCCAGAGTCTCGCTGGGAATGCCCGCTAGAGCCTCTGGCTCCCATTCAAATTTTGAGCCAGAGGCTCGTTCAGCGACTCCCTGCCAAGAGGCAGGAAACCAGAAATTATAAAGAAAGAGAGTGGCGATGGGTTCAACCCATCGCCACTCTCTTTGAAGTGTTACTTCTTTGCCAAGTCCTAAATTGTCTTGAGCTCCAGCTCAATCATCTCTTCTTCGGGACTGCGTACCGTCACTTGCACGTTAGGAGCGAAGAACTTCTCCATCTTCTCTTGCTTTGAACGCCACTGGTCTAACCCGATGAGCGGGGAGTAGAACCCTAGTGTGAGAGCATAGTGCCCGTCAATATTGTCTTCTCGCAAGTATCCCAAGGCGGGTCGTTCCTCATCTGTGGGACTTAAGCCAAGGTAATCAAGCGCTTCTTCAAGGTGAGCATCCTGACCGTACCGATAACGGGTCACGTCTTTTCGAATTTGATGCTGGGTGTCGGTGGCCTGCTCGTCTCGCAACTTCAGAACAGACTCCGATGTGGGAGGGTAAAATGGCACAGGCTTGAGTTCAGCGGCTTTTAGGGCAAATCCACCGAGTAACACGGGAATGCCGTAAAAAAAGCCCGCTAGGTTAAGCGTGGCGTAGTCCATAAAGTAAGCGGCAAACCCCACCACCGTCAGAATGCCTCCAACAACCAAGCCCGCATTGCCAAGTGAAATTTTCGATAACTTCGATAGCATAGTGATTTAGAGACCTCTATTTACAATGGTTCACCTTATCGGCAAGATAGCTAAGGTGCAGCAATTCATGTTCGTGCCCTTATACCTTGTTAGACTATCTTGTTAGACTACCTTAGTGATGATTGGAGCACCTTATGGAGCCTACACTGTTGAAGAATAAAATCCAGGATATTGAGAGCAAGAGGACTGCTCTAGTGCAGCTTCTGGAACAACCCGACCTGGGAACTTTGCGGATTGATGTGAATCAGGCTCTTGAAGAGCTTGATGAACTGATGGATGATCTCAAACAAACCTTCCCGGAAAGTGATACTGATTCCTATTCATAGATCTGCTGAGTTGATGGGGCAGGTTTGTCTCTGAAAAAGAAGGGGGGCAGAACAAGAAGGGTAGAAAGCTAAGAGTGCTTTTTCTCATAGAACATAGAACGGTGTGCAAATGGCTGAAGCACAGGCAAGGGGCTTGAGCCCCTTGTTCACGGGTTGATTTTGTACTTGCCCCATTAGCAAACCGCTATAAGTTGCTCTGATAGCTCAGGTATTACCTTCAGATGAAGGAGCCCCTCGTAGTAATGGAACCAGGTAAGCGGCGATCGCCCCAAGGGCAAATCCAGAAATGTTGCGGGCAAGCGGTATCCAATCGGATGTGCGGGTGACGACTGGGCCGACGCCAAAGGCCAGGAACAAGATGCCCCACAGTGGAGAGAAAATCAGCACCCACTGCCAGGCGATCGCCTGGTTTTCTTTTCGAGGTTGTGCCGCAAATCCACACACCAGCCCCCCAACAATCGAAGTAATCAGCGTCAAGACCCACTGTTCTTGGGGTAACCCTGGAACAACGTTACATCCGTTTTGAGCGAGACAGGTCTCAATCGCATGTAAGGCATCTGTAATGGACGCGCCTTCTCCATGCTCGCGCACATAAAACTGATTGCCGTATCGGGTCTGCAACTCAATCCAGAAGGTGCGCGGAAGGAGTTGATAGATCGCATCGCCGACGCTGAAGTTCAGCAAATTGCCTCCCCGTGGGTCAGCGATGAGCATCACGCTGCGGTCATCCAGGTTCCAGAATCGCTTGACGGCACGCCCCGGCGTTTCTTCATATTGGGTGAGAACCCGTAGCTTCCACCCGGTTTCTTGCTCAAATGTGCTCAGATCCTGATCCAGCTTTTCTTCCTGGAGGCTGGCAAGAGAATCAGCCAAATCGATGACGTTTGTGGGTTCTGAGGGCAACAACTCAGGATTATCAAACGCGAGAGCTGGAGTGGCGATCGCCCACACCATTAATGCAACAAACAGCGAAACCCAATATTTAAGAACCTTCTGATGCGAGCGATACTGCATATCCATTGTCATTTACATCACGGCAAACATATTGCACTAAGAACGCTTCTGTAGCGCTGCGCGACTGAATCAACCCAACGTTCTTGTGAACACCGTATTTTGCATGGCGTTCACAAAACCATCAGTCTTGACCCCGGTGCGGAGTGCCTTCATCTCAGAGAAAAAATGCGAAAAATGAGAAGCGTTACATTAGTTAATACTTCTTTAAGTTAATCTAATACTACATTGAAAGCAGGGCGAACGGAATTCTTTGTTTCATCCTTTAGGGGGAGAATCATCCGTCAGGCCAGCAAGATAAGGGCGAAGGAGCGACTCGATGGCCTCGCTTCTTGCTTAGTTCACCCTGGAATTCGACCTGGAGTTCAAGCTGGAAAAGATTAAAGGGATTAGCAACTCTTCTCAGGATCAGTCTTTAAGTCGATTAGAAATGGCTTGATGAGGGGGAAGATTCTGACGTGGCATCTCTTGAGAACTCACTGAATCTTGCGAGGATGAGGAATCCTGGGATGAGGGGTTCTGGGATAGCGAAGGGGGTTGGGAGGACGAATGCGAA